>JAHHII010000003.1:300000-513687 GCA_019358855.1 Timaviella obliquedivisa GSE-PSE-MK23-08B
CGCTACGGTCGCTATGTCAGCGCGGGCTTTAAAACAGTTCTGACTTCAACCACTGCGGGTTCAGCGAGTAACTTTCTGAACCAGCTTTCGGGTTTGCTGGTGCTGTGGGTAGGGGCTTCTTTGGTACTAGATCAGCAGATGTCTTTAGGTCAACTAATTGCCTTTCGGATTATCTCAGGCTACGTGACTAGCCCATTACTTCGATTGGCACAACTTTGGCAGAACTTCCAAGAAGTAGGGCTTTCCATTGAGCGCCTAAGCGACATTGTAGATGCTGCACCCGAAGCCAACGAACTCGATCGCCAAAATATTCCCATGCCTCCGATCGTAGGAAACGTGCGGTTTGACGATGTGCTATTTCGGTTTGGCACAAGTGGGCCCTGGCAGCTTAACGGCGTAAGTTTGGATTTTGCCGCTGGCTCGTTTGTTGGCATCGTTGGGCAGAGCGGTTCGGGTAAAAGTACCATGATGAAGCTGCTGCCCCGCTTGTATGACTTAGAATCTGGGCGGATTGTGATCGATGGTTACGACATTGCCAAGGTGGAGTTGTACTCGCTGCGGCAACAGGTCGGCATTGTGCCCCAAGATACGCTGTTATTCGATGGCTCTGTTCAGGAAAATATCGCCCTCACCTGCCCCAACGCCTCTTCCGATGAAATTATTAAGGCTGCTAAAGCGGCAGCGGCTCATGAATTCATCATGGAGTTGCCCAATGGCTACAATACTAGGGTAGGAGAACGAGGTTCGGCTCTATCAGGGGGGCAGCGCCAACGCATTGCGATCGCTCGAACTGTTCTTCAGAACCCTAATTTACTGATTTTAGACGAAGCAACTAGCGCCCTAGATTACGACTCTGAACGCCAGGTTTGCCTCAATCTTGCTGAAGTGTTTGCCGATCGCACCGTATTCTTCATTACGCACCGCTTAAGCACCATTAAAAATGCAGATGTGATTCTACTAATGGACAAAGGCTCAGCCGTTGAAATGGGCACCCACGATGAACTGATGGCATTGAAAGGACGGTACTTCTGTCTCTATCAACAACAAGAATCTGAAATGTAATATTGCTGCTCGCCCATCTCTCAGTTATCTACATCCCAGTTAAAGGAGGCTTCGGCAATGGTTAATAAGCAAAACGGCAATGGCAATGGCGCTGGTAAAACGAATGGCAATGGCAACGGTAAAACCAATAGCTTAGGGCTGGCTTTAGCGACCGATCGCTCGACTAAAGTTCGGGTGGGTGCATCAGATGCAGGACAAATTACTCGTACCGAAGTCTTCGATCAGCCTGTTGTGTTGCAGCAAACTAACCTCTGGTCGCGGGCGATCGTTTGGGGAATTGTTGGCGTAACGTCCTTTATGCTCATTTGGGCTTCCTTTGCCAAAATTGACGAAGCCGTACCTGCCCCCGGACAACTCAAGCCTCAAGGAAGTGTCCAGCCCGTCCAGGCTCCAGTCGGCGGCGTGGTGGAAGAAATCTTGGTCAAAGACGGTCAGCGAGTCAAGCGAGGCGATGTGCTGATTCGGATGGATACCACGGCGGCTGAGGCGGAACGGAGGTCAAGCCAACAGATCTTGGCATCTTTGGAGCGCCAAAATCAGTTCTATCGTTCTCAATTGGGTGGCGTTAATGCGCCTGCTGTGGGAGTCAATGTTCCTCCAGAAATTTTGGCGCTCGCTACCAATCGCGCTGCTTTAATTGACGAAACCCGCTTGTACGAGGCTCAGCTTGGCGGCGATTCGACTGCTTCTGGGTTGTCGGCAGCGCAACGGGTGCGAATCCAGGCAGGCTTGCGGGAGTCAGACACGCGGTCTTCGGCGGCTCAGTTTGAGGTGGCTCAGTTGCAACAGCAGCTTAGCCAAGCCAAGAGCCAGCTTGTTGCTGCGCAAAAAAATCTCACGATTGATGAAAGTATTTATGGACGGCTTAAGGAGCTTTCCATTCAAGGTGGCATTGGTACCCTCCAAGTCGATCGCCAGGAGCAGCAATTATTAGAGTCGCGCAATGAGGTCGATCGCCTGGTGCAAGAGATGGCGCGCCTAGAGTACGCGATCGCTGGAGCCAATGAGAAAATGCAAAATACAATGGCGGTGACCGACACCGACGTATTGGGCAAAATTGCCGAAAACCAAAAGCAGCTAGCCAGCATCGATACTCAGCTAAATAAAGCGATCGTGGATAACGACGCGCAAATTGCTGAACTTAAAAATAAGCTGAGTCAGACTTCGGTCACTTTAAAGTATCAAGAACTGCGCGCGCCAGTAGACGGCGTTGTGTTTGATATGAAAGCTAAAGGCACTGGATTTGTTGCCACTACCAGCGAACCGATTGTGCAAATTGTGCCGGGTGATGGTCTGGTAGCTGAGGTCTATGTGACGAATGCGGATGTGGGTTTTGTCCGTCAAGGCATGATTGTCGATGTGCGGGTTGATTCGTTCCCGTTTAGTGAATTTGGGGATATCAAGGGCGAGGTGCTACAAATTGGCTCTGACGCTTTGCCACCCGACCCAGAGCATAATTTCTATCGCTTTCCCATCAAAATCAGGCTCGACAAACAGTATATTGAAACGGCTGGGCAACAGATTCCAATCCAGTCGGGGATGTCGGTGAGCGCCAATATCAAGATTCGTAAACGCACGGTGATGACGATTGTTACCGACCAGTTTACTCGCAAGGTCGATAGTTTCCAGAATGTACGGTAGAGGTGGATATTTTGGAGACTGAACTTAATCTCTAGAAACTTGTGATTGAAACTTTTAAAGCTGCAAAGGTAACGTGGCTACTCTTAACGCTGTTGTCTGCTCCGGCGATCGCCCACAACGTTGAGATTGCTGGAGAGATTGCTGGAACCTGGCATATTGAGCCTGACCACAATCCTAGAGCGGGAGAGCCTGCGAAAGTTTGGGTGGCTTTGACGCGGAAAGGGGGCGAGATTCTGCCCTTGGAACAGGCAAATTGCAACCTAGCAGTCTACTCGCAGCCCGATAAAGATGGCGATCCGCCCATTCTACAGCCGCCGTTGAAAGCGATCGCGGTTGAGGAATATCAGGGAATTCCAGGAACAGATGTGGTTTTCCCGGCGCCAGGGCTGTATGAAATGAAATTGAACTGTACGCCCAAAACCGCAGGCACATTTGAAGCGTTTGAGATGCAGTCTGAAGTAACAGTGGCAGCAGGAACTGCCCAAAACTTGCCCCTGCCACAAAACTCACCCATGCCAACAGTGGCGCAGTCTCCTCAGAATCGAGTCGATACCGATCGCTCAGATGAGGTGCACAGCAGTAAGCCGTCTGATCAGCAGGGAACAGTAATTTTTTGGGCGATTCCCATTGTTCTAGGATTGGGGTTTCTAAAGGTTTTGTCCGATCGCTCGACAAAATCTTAACCTTATCCTTCACCGCGAATTGCCTCAATAATTCGCACATTGGCTTGGGGAAAGGGAAAGTGGTCTAGATCTTCGACAGTAACCCAACGGATTTCTTCACATTCAAGGGGTTGGGGAATGCCGCTGAGGAACTGGCAGTGGTGAACGTTAAGAGTAACGCGGAAATGGCTGTAGGCATGATCGAGGGTGATAAGGCGATCGCCAACGGTAATTTCAATGCCTAACTCTTCACGTATTTCTCGAATAATGCACTCTTCTATGGTTTCCCCGGATTCTACTTTGCCCCCCGGAAATTCCCAGAGTCCGCCCAGTAGCCCTTCTTGACGACGGCGATCGATTAAAATTTGTCCTTGCTCGTTCCAAATGACAGCAACGCCAATCGATTTATGAGGAATAGCAGCACGGCTTTCAGTCATAGGAATTTCGGATTGTTTGTTCAAATTGTAAGCCTGACAGTGCGTTTGCCAGGGGCAACAGAAGCAAGATGGATGTTTGGGTGTGCAAACGGTTGCACCCAGATCCATTAAGGCTTGATTGAAGTCGCGGGGGTACTGCGGGTCGAGCAGTTCGGTAGAGTGCTGCCATAAAGTGCTCAGAGCTTTGTGAGGCGGCACAGGCAGGGCAATAAGACGAGCGAGAACTCGTTTAACGTTGCCATCCAAAATCGGCGTAGCTTGGTTAAATGACGCGCTAAGAATACCGCCCGCAGTGGTTCGTCCGATGCCCGGTAAAGTCGTGACGATCGCCAGGTCAGTGGGAAAAATGCCGTTGTGGTGAGTCGCAATAATTTGTGCCGCGCGGTGCAGGTTGCGGGCGCGGGCATAATACCCTAAGCCTTGCCAAGCTTTAAGGACTTGCTGTTGGTCGGCGGCGGCAAGTGGAGCGATCGCCGGGAACCAGTCTAGCCATCTTTCGTAGTACGGAATAACCGTTTTGACCTGGGTTTGTTGTAGCATGACTTCCGAGATCCAGATGGCGTAGGGATCTTGGGTTTTTCGCCAAGGCAAAATCCGACCAGCAGTAGCGTACCAGTCGAGTAACGATTGACGGAGGCGAAGAACTTGCAACATGAACCAAAAGTAGGAAGCAGATTTGCTGCGATCGCCAGCGATCATCAGTCTGCCATATCGTTAGTCTGCTATATCGTCAGCCTACGTCTAAAATGATCATTAGCGCTAGTGAAAACCATGCTGAATTCAATCAACTCGCTTCTCGGTCGTCATCCCGAAAAAATGACTGCCAACGTAGAGATTTACACCTGGCAAACTTGCCCCTTCTGCATCCGTGCCAAAATGCTACTGAAGTGGAAAGGAGTAAAGTTCACAGAATATAAAATTGATGGTGATGAAACAGCCCGATCGCAAATGGCTGAGCGATCGCAAGGCAAACGTTCCGTTCCACAGATTTTTGTTAACCAGCAGCATATTGGCGGCTGTGATGATTTGTATCGGTTAGATGGACAGGGCAAGCTTGATCCGCTGCTGATGGAGGGCTAGAGCGATCGAACCCCAGATTCCGCTGCCTCTAATTGAACATCCCGACTATTTAAAGCACCGTGCCTGGATGAAACGGGCGATCGCGCTTGCCGCTGCTGCCGGAGCCGCTGGAGAAGTACCCGTTGGCGCTGTAGTAGTAGATGCCCAGAGTAATCTCATTGCTGAGGGCGAAAACCGCCGCGAACGAGATCATGATCCCACTGCTCACGCGGAAATATTGGCACTGCGATCGGCGGGTCAAGCCTTGCAGTCCTGGCACTTAGAACAATGCACACTCTATGTCACGCTCGAACCCTGCCCCATGTGTGCAGGCGCACTCATCAATGCTCGATTAGGGCTATTAATCTATGGGGCAGACGATCCGAAAGCGGGAGCAGTTCGCACAGTTACTAATTTGCCAGACAGTGCGTGTTCTAATCATCGTTTGCGGGTGATGGGGGGAATTCTAGAGACGGCTTGCCGACAACAGTTGCAGGACTGGTTTCAGCAAAGACGACACGCTAGTAAAAGCGATCGTCCTTTAGCTTGACTGCTCTTCATCCAAGGAACCTACTTGCATCGCTGCTTCAAAATTCATTCTTTGCTCAGCATTGCGCAAGAAGTAGCCGCTCATCATTGCTGAGGCAACTAACCGACCCAGCTGTTGGCGGCTAGTTGTGATCGTGACATCAAAATGCTCTAGGGGTAGGGCACCCAGCATCCCAATAATGTTGCGCTCCATCACTTGCAGAACTTCTTGAGAATCAGGTTTAGCAAGTCGTGCCGCTGTCTCAGGACTCATCGATTGGACGTATTGCCAAAGAGGGTTGCTGGCTTCGCCACCTTCAAAAAGCTCTGAAACTTGGTTAGTTGAGTCGTTCATGTTCAATGACCTCGAAGGGCTTTTGTCTTGCTTCCTAATGTAGCAATTTGTTACAACCCTCTAAAGTGGGCGGAACCGAACTGAGTATGGGGGTTATGCTCACCTGATGCCTTGTAAGCCTTTGAACAAATTGTGGCTTTCAAATTATTTGCAACTACTTGCGAACCTGGCGACTAAACCCTGAGGCTTTGAATTGCTCTAGCTTGAGTGGGGTGGGCTGATTTGCAGGAACGCTAATGCGAATTTCAAAGGTGCTTTTACCGGGAGGAATTTCGGGAACGCCGCCTAGTCGAGTGCGGTTTTGCATCACTGAGTTGCCGTTAGCATCATAAATGCGCCCAAAGATATCGGCATCCATAACAGGTTTGCCAGAGGTATTGTTGGCGGTTCCGGTCACGATAAAGCAATTGGCGGTCATGCTGCTACCTGAGGCGATCGCGCCTTCAGCAACGTCTCCGGGGCAATCATGATAGTCAATGTTAGAGACGGGGATCTGGGTAACAGCGAGGGCAGCAGGGGCGATCGCCCAACTGCAAACCCATAAGCAGCACGATAAACCGATTGCTAAAAATTGAAATCTTATAGAGCGATTCATAAGGTTTTACAAGAGGAGTGATCGCTTTTAGCTTACCGCGAATCTTTGGGGCAAGACGTGGGGCGATCGCTCAGGGTCATTAGGGAGTTGCGTGAAAATAAAACTCCAATGGGATGCATTGACTTATCAGCCCCCTAAATCCCCCATTCTGGGGGACTTTGACAGGTTCGGAAGTCCCCCAGAATGGGGGATTTAGGGGGCGGTTCGGGGCGTTATTTAATTGCAACTCCCTTAGCTCTAACTCCGAGGATAATAAAATTTCAGGCTTCCTGAGCATAGAAGCCTAGTAGAATCTTGCCAATTTAATCAAGTATGGCAACAGGTCGATCGCTCAAGGAATCGATATGAGCGAGAGGTAAGCCTTCTGAAGTCTCAGCTTTGGGCTTTTGGCTTAACAACTGCCCGACCTGTCCTACTAACGCGCCCAATTTTCCTTCGTCCAACAGTGTGTTAATTAATGCTAATCCGCTAGTAGACATCAATAGCTTGCTAATGTCTGCTGTGCCGCTGCCATTTGCGCCGGGAAATGCGTAGACTCGAGCATCGCCAATGACACCGGGTTGAGGGGCAAGTGCTTGAACAATTTCTGGTAGCTTCTCTGCAAGTTCGGGCCAGATGGTCATGAAGGTGTCGGCGACTAGCTTAGAGTTGTCCAACGCATTTTTAGCGATGACTTGGGCTTGTAGTCCTTCCGATTGCGCGATCGCCCCATCTCGATTAGCATCTGCCAGCATCCGAATGGCTTCCGCTTCTAGCACCGCTGCTTCCTTAGCCGTTTCTGCCTGGCGCCGCCGCCGATAACCGTCAATTTCAACGACGTTCTGGGCTTCAATCCGGCGTTCTTCGGCTTCTCGCTGGGCAGCAATAGTCGAAAGTTGGCGCTTTCGTTCTGCGCCTTCAACTTCGGTGGCGGTCAGCACTCCGGCTTCGGCTTTGGCGCGTTGGGCTTCAGCTTGAAAGCTTTCTTTGCGTTTGTTAGCCAAAGCGATCGCCACATCTTCTTGAGCAAGGCGGGCGAGTTTCTCGGAATCGGCAATTTGCACCTGAGCATCCAATCGGCTGGCATCCACTAGGCGTTGCCGATTAATTTCGGCAATTTCAGATTGCTGTTGCTGAAGTGCCTGCGCTACTTTGAAAAGTTTGTTCCGTTCTTCTAGTTCAATATCGGCATCAATCTGGCTCTGTTGAATGCCCAGTTTACGACGAATTTCTTCTTCTTCAACGGCTTTCTCCTGCAAAATCCGAGTGCGTTCAGTTAATGCTGTTTCTTGAGATTTGGCTTCCTGAATTTCTCGCTCTCGTCTAGCTTTAAGCGTCTCAATTTGCAGTTGTTGCTCCAGTTTTGCAGCTTCTTTCTCTTGAACAATTTGGAGCGATCGCTTCTGTGCATCCAGTTCTTTTTGCTCGATCGCCACCTGCGTGGTTAATTCTACTTCTCGCTTTTGCTGAATCGATCGCTGAATCGTCTCAGTCCGTAATCGCACGCCCTGCACATCAAAGAAATTATTCGTGTCGTAGGTATCGCTTTCTTGGATTTCAGAAATAGCGATGTTATTCAGCGTCAAACCCACCTTGCCCAAATCCTGCTGCACCAAGTTTAAAACTTCTTGCGCAAACCCCAGTTTGTCTGAATCAATTTCTGCCAAACTCTTGGTTTTTGCCGCTGCCCGAATCGCATCATCGGCTCGTTTTTCTAGGGCGTTTTTAATATCGTCAGGGGTAATTTTGTTTCCCTGGGATAATCTTGCGGCAGCTGTCAGCACATCTCCTTCTGAGGCGCTAATGCAAACATAGAAAGTCACACGCATATCTGCCCGCAAATAGTCTTGGGTGCGAACAGCTAATTTACCGGTTCTTTCTACATCAATGGAGATTTCTCGTAACGGCACACGAGTCAGTTCATGGAACCCTGGCAAGACAACACAGCCGCCATTGAGAATAACGGTTTTTCCTTTAGCAAATACGCCTCCGGTGCGCACAAATGCTTCGTTGTTAGGCGTAATGACGTAAACGCGAGTATACGCCCAAATACTCAGCAGCAGCAGGAAAATTAATCCGCCTGCTATTCCTGGAAAAACTAACATCGGACTGACTTGACCGACCACAGGTTGGCGAGGAACAGGCATGAGTTGAGACGCGATCGGGTGAGACACGATCGGGTGAGACGCAATCGGGCTGGAAACTTCAGAATGAAATAAATTCACTTTATCGATCGCCACTGGATCAATCATTGTGACTGGATCAATCGAGAGCGTGGGCAGAGCTTGAATAAACGTGAGCCAAAATAACATGGGTCAATTACCTAGCGAGAGTTGTGTGTACTAAACCAGTAATCTTGGTCGGAACTGTCTTGGCAGATCACGATATAGGCTTCGGCAGTTCGTTCAATGACCAAAACCTTAATGCCGCGTTCAGGAATAACCGTCGCCCAATCAGGCAAAATAGCGTTAACTGTGACCAAGTTGTGGGCGGAATCTAGCACATCGACTTGACCCACTTTCCCTTCAGAGGCTGAAGGAATGCGAGCCGTGCTCACCGAGCCTAAGCAACCAATCAGGCGATCGCCACTCGTCTCTTCACCAAATGCCGTAAAAATCTTACCCACAGGCTTGGCAATCTGTCCTCCGAGCACTAGAGCACTTATCAATGCCACTACCAGCGCTACAGTTCCTCCGCCTACAGTTCCTCCACCCACTGCAACGTTGATCATCCAGCCCAGCAAACCCCAAAGGCTTAAATCGGTCGCCAGCAGCAAAATGAGAGGCGCTTTTCCAATTCCTATCCAGCCCAAAGTTTGAGCCAGGTTGAAGTCTCCGCCCCCGTTTGCATCGGCATCACCGCCCACGTCAGCATCACTGTCTAGATCGGCATCGCCATCTATGTCCGCATCACTATCACCATCGCCGCCACCGGAGACGATCACAAACACAAACAGTGCCACGCCCATTCCCAGGAGTATCCAGTAGGGCAGGTTAGAACTATCAAAAAGCGGCATAGGGTTTATGGCAAAGAGTGGGAAATTAGGGAAGAAGTTTGCCAGAGATTACCCTCCCTTCTGCTAGTTCCCCACTCATTTAGAATAGAATCAGGTTAAAACGACAAGGTTTGTAATATTTCTTAGATCCTATGCAACTCAAACGAATCGGGCATGTTGCCATCTGTGTTAAAGATCTTGTGAAAGCCGCTCAGTTTTATCAAAACTTAGGTATGGAGCTGGTTTGGCAAGATCCAGATTGGGCGTATTTGAAAGCGGGTGAGGATGGTTTGGCATTGCTAAGTCCACACTATGACCAGGCAGGGCCACACTTTGGGTTTATGTTCAGCGATCGCGCTGAGGTAGAAGCAGCTTACGATCGCCTCAAAGCCAATGGCGTTCATCTCACCCCCATCCACGAGCATCGAGACGGCACGGCTTCCTTCTATGGGCGTGATTTGGACAACAATTGGTTCGAGTATCTATACGAACCAGCCTGAACCAGCCGCCAGCGAGATTACTTATTCCTTAAAACATCAGCAGGTTTCTAGCCAGTGTATTGGGTGGTAGAAGGGATTGCTTCAACAAACGCCTGATAGCGATGAGGAGCAATATTTGCTTTTGCTGAAATCATGACAGCAATATTTTCAGCGTCTATTTCTTGAAAAAAGCTTGCAAGCTCCTCATCCGAAAGACCCACAGGGTTCCAGTATTCTTTGCAAATGGGTCGATCATTCCAAAAGTGCCCAGAGTTCTCCTTCAATACAAACTCGACAAAAGCACCGTACAACATATACTCTGACAATTCCCACGAAGAACAGAGTGTTTCTAAAAAATCTCGCCCTGAAACTTGTTCAATATGGCGATGCATTTTCAAGACGTTATCCCGTTTCCAGGTGACAATGCCGCCAACGTAGTAGGGGGTAGGCTTAACAGGTAAACCCAAGAGCTTAGCAACAGATTTTTCCCAGGGAGTCACGGGGCGATCTTGATCGATATCTACCCGGAATAACCTAACCTGCGAGTCTTGCACAAAATTTTGCAAGCTAAACGGACGAATAAAAGCTAAATCAGAGTCTACAAAGGTCATGACATCTTGGCTGATGTGCTGCCCAACACTGATTTTCACCAGCTGCTGCACAACCCAGTTCCGTACAGGTGGAGTTTTCAAACTCAGCCAGCCGTTTTTAATAAAAGGCAATTTGATCAGCCATTTAGGCAAAATTGACTCGACGGTAATGACTTCAGTATGCGGACTTTGGAGTTGCTTAAAGAGGGGAAAGTCTTTACGGGTAACAATAATGTAATGGGTTACGGGAGGCTGGCAAAACTGCTGAACACTCCAAGCTAGAAGTTTACAGCGCTCAAAATCTGGCGTGTAGCTGGGAGTAATGAGGGCAAACTGGGGATTCTTCATGGGCACATCCAGTAAATGGGATCAGTTACAGTTCTTTGATTCTGGTTAATTTTGTAAACTTAATGGGGTCTGCTTTGTCTGGTAGGTTTGTCCTACTTGCTTGAAAAATGCTTAGATTTATAGGCTCTATATATTGTCGTATCAGTTTAGGGAAAACTTTTTTAATTTAACCTATGCTACTGTGGCTTTTTATCTAAGTCTACAAGGACATGCTTCGTCTATCTAAAATCTTCGTGAAGTTAAGATTGAGGCTGTTGAAGTGTACCTGAGTTAATTTCTCTAAATCTTGGTCAATTAAATTTGGTGAATTAAATAAAGCTAAAGATTGCCCTTGAAGTTAGAAAGTACCCATGTGCCCAATGTGCTTAAAACCAATGTGCTTAAAAGACGCTGAACATTGAACAGTCCTAATTTTTTAGTTCACTGATGACTCTGAGCGATCGCAATCACGTGCAATCACGCATTGAGCGAGGACTTGCATTCTTGCTAGGGTTGCTCAGTTCATTTTTCTACTCTCTTTTAATCTGTTGAAACAACATCTGCTTAACCAGCGGGAAAATCCTCTCTTTTTTCATTACGATAAAGAAGTATTCCTGAGGCAGCGTTAAGGTATGGAGTGGCAAGAAGTTTACGGCAATTGGGTTTTAGTTCCCCCTCGTCCTTTAGCGATCGCTCATTTTCTAGGCGGTGCGTTTGTTGCTGCTGCGCCTCAAGTTACTTATCGGGCACTGCTAGAGTTTTTGGCAAGTCAGGGCTTTGCGGTGGTTGCCACTCCGTTTGTCAATACGTTTGACCATACGGCGATCGCTCAACGAGTCATGCGTAACTCTAACTTAGCGCTCGATTACCTTGAAAATGACGTGATTAAGCGGCGATTGCCAATCTATGGTGTGGGTCATAGCATGGGCTGTAAGCTGCATGTGCTGATTGGCAGTTTGTATCCTCAAGAACGAGCCGGAAACGTGCTGATCTCGTTCAATAACTATCCTGCCAAACGTTCTATTCCCATGTTAGAGCAGATGACGCAGTTCTCTCAAGGGGCATCCCAATTTGCGTCTCAGTTCGCATCTCAATTTTCTCCCCAAATCCCGGCTCAATTTTTTCCTCAGTTTGTTGCACCTGATCTAAATGTGGAGTTTACTCCGTCTCCTGAAGAAACCAACGAACTGATTGCGACTCATTACCAAGTTCGTCGCAATTTGCTGATCAAGTTTCGCAATGATGATATTGATCAAACGCGATCGCTCCATACTGCTTTACTAGCGCGCTTTCCTGAACTGACATCAGTTCAAATTCTCAAGGGTACTCATACCACGCCGCTAGGACACGATGTGAATTGGAAAACCACAGAATTTTCGCCGTTGGATGCGATCGGACAATTTGTGCGGCAAGAAGTTTACCGCGATCTCAATGAGCTTAAAGCAACCATTTTGCTGTGGTTAGACCCAACGAGAATGCGCGATCGCTAGTTGAGATAGCCAATTCTCGGTGAGGTGGGGCGACTGGAATTGCATGATATTGAGATGCTGATAGTCTGGCTGTTGAAATAGAGACGGATACTTGCGTTGATTTTTTGAGTAGGTGGTGAGCATCCAGCAAAGAATGGAATCTCGATCGAAAAAGGTTTTCCTAACGCTTTCGTAGTTGCCGTTGCAGCATTCCTCTTGGGTGATTATGCGCTTAACGGTTCGTTGGAGCGATCGCCTAAAAACGATATGGAACGGGTAATTAAGCCAAATTACAGTATCGGCTCGGCTCCAAACCAAGTCTCGAACTTTACTGTAATTACCATCTACCACCCAGCGATCGCCTTCTAATGCCAGCCTCACTCGCTCTTGAAATATATTAACTGGAACGGCTGTCCAGTTGGGTTCCCACTGGAGTTGATCTAATTCCACATGGGGTAGTTCACAGGTTTCAGCAACTTTTTTTGCCAACGTTGTTTTTCCTGATCCAGTAGTACCAACGATCGAAATGCGTTGACCTCTAAGGACTGTGTTGCTCATAGGGGGATGCTCTAGAATAAAGACAATCCTTGGAAAGTAAGCCAATGAATTACAAAGATATCATTACTACAGAACCAGGAAAAAGAGGCGGTAAGCCTTGCATTCGAGGGATGCGGATAACAGTCTATGATGTTTTGGAGTATCTAGCTACAGGAATGTCTCACTCAGAAATCTTGCAAGATTTCCCTTATCTTACAGAAGAGGATATTCTTGCTTGTCTAAGCTACGCTGCCGATCGAGAAAAAGTATCAATGGTTGTAGAAGCGTGAGATTGTTGTTCGATCACAATCCTTCTCCATCGCTAGTCAGTCGTTTAGCAGATGTTTATCCTGGTTCAAGCCATATTTACTTGCTGAGTTTAGACAAAGCTTCAGATACTGAAATTTGGGGCGGTGTT
This sequence comes from Timaviella obliquedivisa GSE-PSE-MK23-08B, assembly GCA_019358855.1. Taxonomy (NCBI): domain Bacteria; kingdom Bacillati; phylum Cyanobacteriota; class Cyanophyceae; order Oculatellales; family Oculatellaceae; genus Timaviella; species Timaviella obliquedivisa. The sequence continues at coordinate 313,134 of JAHHII010000003.1, forward strand.
GAATGAAAGTATGAATTTGCTCAAAGCCCCTTTCCTTCAAGAGAGGGGTTGGGGAGAGGTCTATCTCGCTGCATTGGCGACTCAACCTAACCCCTAGCCCCTTCCCTAAAAGGGCAGGGGAACCGGATTTTCATACCTTCATTCAGCAACGCCAAATTTGGCAGTATGCTCAACAGGAAGAATTTTTGATCGTCACAAAGGATGCTGATTACAGTGAACTCTGCTTAATGCGGGGCTTTCCTCCAAAGGTAGTTTGGATTCGACGTGGTAACTGTAAAACAGCAAATATCGAATCACTTCTACGAGATCATTACGGTGATCTTAAAATAATGGAAGCTAGCATTTCCATAGGCATTCTCACCTTGTTCTAGTCTCATCCTCGACTTTTAGCTACTACCCAGATTTTGCCCTACTTCTTATGCTCTTGTCAGGGTTAGGGGTTTGGCTATGGTCGATGAAAATTGGAAAATACGGACGATCGCCAATCAGCCAGAAGTGGCAACAGCGATCGCTAAACTGACGCAGCAAATTTTGCAAAATCCGTTGCAGTTACAGCAGTTGGGCGATCGCGTCTATGAACTGTTGCAGCAAGATTTACGCATTCACCAAGAACGGAGTCGTGGGTATGGAAAGCGCTTCTAAGACGGCTAATCATGAATTCAACTATGTCACGAGTAACCGCTTTTACGTCGAAATTGAAAGCACTATTACTGCCTGCTTTAGCGAATGTTCTGGCTTGGGAATGCAAATTAAAAAAGAAACATTTATGGAGGGCGGCGTTAACGATCAGCAGCGAATTATTTTAGGACAAACTGAATTCACTGATATTACTTTAAAGCGAGGAATCACAAGCGATTTATTGTTTTGGACTTGGATTAGCAAGATCTTGACTCCTCGCAACAGCGGCACTGCTACCTCCAATCATCGTCGCAACGTTAATATTTTGACCTTTAACCAAGCTGGCGAAACCATGCAATGCTGGACGTTAATTGGAGCAGTGCCTTTAGCCTGGAAGGCTCCCTCGTTGACCGCCAATGGGTCTAGCGTTGCCATTGAAGAATTGACCCTTGCTTATGAAGGCTTAAAGGTAGTCGCAAGTTCGGGCGGCGGCGGTGCCACCATGTTGACAGGGCGCGGCGCTTCTGGATATTTCTCAAGTAATTAGGAGATGGGAAAACCATGTCAGAAGCCGATCGCATTGACCCTGATCAGGCTGAACCCGCTCTAGAACCATTAGGAATTAAAGAGCCGTTGCGATCGCCATCTACTTTAGGGCAGTCTAAATTTTTGATGCCGCTAGGGTTGCGATCGCTATCAGTGTTGCAGCCTATTGCCGTGCATCCGCAGGTCGAGAATTTCGATTTTTCTTCAATTCAAGCTGCTGAACCTACCCATTTCCAAGAGCCAGAATCTACGCCTAATCTGCAACGCTCTGGTCTGTCAGAACCCAATGATCAACCTATTCAACTAAAGCCGTCTACCCACCCGAAGCCTCATCCCGGCACGTCACTCTCCCACCCTATGCAAGGCGTTGTCCAGTTTTTCAAGTCTGTTCTAAGACGAAAAGATGCGCCTATCCCTGAGAAAACTTCTACTCCAGAGTTGCTTTCTGTTACCAATTTGCCCCAGCCTATTTCTGAAGCACCCTCGCTGATTCAGCCCCAGCGGAACAATGCAGCTACTCCATCACTGCCCCAAACTACGTCATCTTTGGAACTTGCTCCAGAACCTGCCTCTCCATCTTTTATCGAAACCCTCGACTCTACAATTCGGCAGCGCCCAGACTTCAATTTAGACGTTCAGAAACAGACAGAAAACTTGCGAGAAGGAACGGTTACTCAAGCTGTAACTCAGCAGTTTCTCACCTCAAATTTAGAGGTTCAGCAATGTGCAAAAGACACAGAAATAAATGCTTCAAAAGAGACTGATTTACCATTTGTAAATAGTCAAACCTCGCTTCAAGAGAATTCTGTTTTCTTGTCTGTCGATAGTCAAGATGCGGTTCCAGTTGACGGCTTAGATGCGATCGCGCTAACGCAATTTGATTTAGAAAATAGACAAGACTTAAATCCACAGAAAATCACCTCAGAGAATTTTCTAATCCCAGCGTCAAACACGATTCAGTCACAGCAAGAAGACCAATCAAGTCAAGAAATTTTTCCATCATTTTCACAGAAAACAACTCAATTAGAGAACTTAGTAGACTACCCAGAAATTACAACGGTAGAAACAGATTTAGACAATCCTTTAACAAGAGAAGAAGTAAGCGCTTCTAAGAGGTTGTCTGAGAAGTCTAAGTTGCTATCCAATCCGCCCCCTAAATCCCCCATTTTGGGGGACTTCCGAGCCACTCCTTCTTCAAAGTCCCCCAAAATGGGGGGTTGGGGGGCGAGTGTAAGAACCTTTGATACTTCTCAGACATCCTCTAACAACGAGCCAGCAGAATCTTCGCAAATTCAACGGCAATCAGCACAGAGTATTGATTCTGTGCTACCTATTTCTTCAGTAGAAATTCTGACAGAGATGAAGCCAGCAATACAAGCTGCTTCCAATAATCAACAGGCGATTCAACCTAAAGACAATGCTCAGACGAATCAAAATCGGTCAGTTATTGAAACACGTAATGAAGAGTCGAAGAGTCAGGATTTACCAACAATTCAAAGAAAAAATGTTGTTCTCAGCAATCAGCATCAACCCAGCACGATAAATGCTGTTGAGATAAATACCCTCCAGGCAAAACAAGAAAATAGTTTAGAGGAAATCTCCTATTCGCTTTCGCTAGAAACAGACGCAGGCAAACAGTCTATTATTCAAAGTCCTTTTCCTATCTCTCCAGAAGCCGGAGAACCAGAGGATGTGACCAGTATTCAGCAATTTGCAGAAGCATCGGCTGAGAATGGAACCGAGAGGGCGATCGGGTTTATTCCAGAAAGGTTTACTCCAGAAAGGTTCACTTCAGAAATTGGACAACAGGAGACACCTCAACCTCAACCTTCACTTCAGATTAGGAAAGAGCCGCCGCCTACAGAAATAAGTGAGTCTCTCCTGGAGTTAGTGGTTCCTGCCGAATCTATTACGCTTGCCTCACTACCGCAACTCCAGCAGAGATCTGATTGGACTGACCCAACAAGTGCCAACCCCGAACTTCTTTCTTTAGCAGAACCACTGCTGGTCAGCGAGCCGAAGCGTGATGAAGAACCTGCAAGCTTACACAAAAAAAGTGATGGTGATGCTCCTCTAAGTCCAAATTCTCTGCATCATGACACGTCTGTAAGCAGTCACAATGCGGCTGCACTTAATCAAGATGCGTCTTCAATTCATCTCAATTCAGCCTCAATTTGTCAGGATGTAACTTCAACCCATTACGATTCATCCGCACCTAACCCCGATACGTTCTTGATTGATGAGGACACGTCTTTACGCGATCGCAGCCCATCTTCGATCGTTAATCACGGTGTTAGTAGTCACGGTGTTAGTAGTCACGGTGTTAGTAGTCACGGTGTTAGTAGTCACGGTGTTAGTAGTCACGGTGTTAGTAGTCACGGTGTTAGTAGTCACGGTGTTACTTTAGACGCGCAAGAAAACTGGGTAGGCTTTGCTGCTCCAGATGTTCTCCAACTGCGAGAAGAAGCTGAAGTCTTAGACCTGTCTTCTGAAGAATCTTCGCAAATGCTTTTAGGAGATTTCATTCCTTCACCTGAATCATCTCTGCAAGATGGGGCTTCTGTCGAGGTTGCTGAACTTAGTTCGCTAAGCATTCAACGTCGGGTTGAAAATGCCTGCACAGATACCGTAGAAGTTGCTGTAACCGGAGAGAGTGTCTCGTTAGGAGAGATTTACGGGGAAAATGCAGATGCGACAATTCAAAGGCAAAGCAATGAGATTGGCGATCGAGAAAATGATTTTCCTCTCTCTACCCGCTCAGGCTTCCAAGATCTAATAGAACCGAACGTTGCTAATGCTACAAGCGTTCGAGAACCAGTAGTTCAACGCTACTCTGCCATAGAGAATGCTCAAACTGTTACTCAGTCCCCTAACTCAATTCGCTTAGAACCTGATTTAGAAACATTGCCTAACTTACAAGGTGATGGATTTGAGGGGGAGATTGTCACTGTTTCGTCGGAGTTTACAGAACTAGAAACGCCGCTTCAAGACATTAGCAATGAGTCGTCACTACCAAATGCTCCAACTCTAGAAAAGTTAGGGGTTCCAGAAATTCGGCGAGAGTTAGAGGAATCTGTTAACGAAAGTCCTATTGAAACTAGAGAATTTTCTGATATTGAATCAGAAAATCCTTTAAAGAATGAAACGTTATTGGCTTCAGTTAGTGATTCTGGTGCATTCGTTGAATCGTCGATTATTCAGCGAGAGTTAGAGGAATCTGTTAACGAAAGTCCTATTGAAACTAGAGAATTTTCTGATATTGAATCAGAAAATTTTTTAAAGAATGAAACATTATTAGCTTCGGTCAGTGATTCTGGTGCATTCGTTGAACCGTCAATATCCGATTCTTTTCAAATAAATCTAGAACAGTCTGAGCCATCAGCATCTGAGCAATCAGCAGTTGCCTCTAGTCTTCAAAACGTATTTGCAACAGAATCATTCAGTTCTCAGCCCCAACTTTTAACAGCATCGGAACAGCCTAACCCAGAGCCACAGAACTTTCCAGAGGATATTCTTGATGCCAACTCTGCATTCGCTAGTAGCATTCCAGATGTTCAAACTGCTTCTGTTAGTGCTAGTGAAATTCAAGCAGACTTTGCTTCTGTAGAAGAAAGAGTTGCAGACAGCGTTAACTTTGTGCCCGATTCGATCGCTCAATTTTCAACTGAACCAGCGATCGCCCTTTCCCCTTCAGAATCATTTGTCGATCATGATTCTCAACTCAATTATTCTAAAAGCTCAGAACGTACTCATTCTCTGACAGATGCAATTTCCAATTCCTCTAATATTCAGGGAAGAGTTGAATCTTTAGAGCCAGTTGTACAAAACTCAACGCCATTCAACAATGTGGCGTTACCTACAGAAATACATTTAAATTCAACTTTCCAAAGCATTCACGAAGTTGTAGAAAATACTTCTGATATTTCTAATCAGCCTGTTGCCAAAGCTCCAACGATTCAAGCAGCCTCTACCAGTTCTAGCGGCGCTTTTACTAATACTTATGCAGTTCAAGAAAATGCTGCTGTAGAGGTAAACAAGTCAGCCTACTCTCAGCCTGACTTGAATGCGATCGCCAGCGAGAAACACGAAACCAGTCAAAATGTTTCCTTAAAAGATGAACTTGGAGAGAGAAATGCTGCATCACCTTCCACCGATCAGCCATCTCTCTTCCTCACGACCGGGAAATCAGAGCTTGATATTACAATTCAGCAGCGCCCGATCGAGAATATTGACTTTCCTTCTGCCATTGTCGAGGCAGAAATTTTATCGCAAGCACTGTTTAGCAACCCAGCCACAGAGAACTCACCTCCTTCAAAAAATTTATCTTCTTCAGCAAGTGAGCTACAACCAGAACGGCTTGAAACTGATAGCCTCACCTTTTTAGAAAGTTCTACACAGATTCAACAACCAGAACGACCTGAAACTGACAACCCCGCAATCTCACAAAGTCAAAGCTCTCCAGATATTCCACTTGATTCAGCAAGTTATTCACAGAATGAGACACCTGTAGTACCGCTCAGCCCTCACACTATTGATTCTTTATTCTCTTCATCTATCCATCCTGGTTCTAATATTCAGCGCTCTACAGATAGTGAAACTATTGCTGAACACGAGAATGCTATCTCACAAAGTTCTCCAGATATTTCACTTGAGTTAGAAAGTCGTTATTTTGGAGAAAGCCTTAGAGCAGAAACATCAAGCGAAACGCTTCTTGGATCTTCATCTGAAGCGATCGCTCAACCCTCTAGCGAATCTGCGATCGCCATTCCATTCACAGAACCGTCTTCTCAGGCGATCGGCAATACATGGGATATTTCATCTTCTTACGACTCTACGCCGAATGGTCGCAGAGATGCCCAAATTGCCGCTTCACAGAATCACCTGCCTGTTGACAGTGAAAGTTCTCACGTTCTTCCTAATCCTCTAAGCTCTGATATTCAGCGGTTTATAGATGGTTCTTCTGAGCATTCATCGCTTCCTGCTCAGCTCGATAATTCTGAACAATCAGAGGCGGTAAATCTTTCATCATCCCAACTATCCACTGATTTGCCGCAACTCCCTAGATTTTTGCAAGACTTAACCGTTCTCAAGCCTTTAGTACAGCGATTACACCTCAATACCATAGCTGGATCAGTTCAGTCCGGCGCACTAGATGATCTGCCTCTTGAATCTTCGTATGAGACGATCGCTCAACCTTTTAGTGAACCTACGATCGCCATTCCAATCCCAAGGGCAGAACCCTTTATTCCGATCGCTAATGATAGGAATACTACGTCTTCTTACGATTCCACGCCGAATGGGCGCAGAGATGCCCAAATTGCCGCTGCGCAGGATCATCTACCTGTTGAGAGTGAAAGTCCTCTTGTTCTTTCCAATCCCCTCAGTTCGGATATTCAGCGTTTTATAGATGGTTCCTCTGAGCATTCATCGCTTCCTGCTCAACTCGACAATTCTGAACAATCAGAGGCGGTAAGTTCTTCATCATCTCAACTATCTGCCAATTTGCCGCAACTCCCTAGGTTTTTGCAAGACTTAACCGTTCTCAAACCTTTAGTACAGCGATCTCTCCGAGATACCCACAAGGGGTCGCCCCTGCATAATCTATCCGATGAGCTACCTGTAGAATCATCTGATTCTACTATTCCTCTGCCGTTTCAAAACTCATTCTCTAATTCTTCTCCACCTCATCACAAAAACCCCAATTTAGCAATTCAAACCCAACCATCATCTAATACTCAACCCACCCCGCCTTCAGCGCTAACGAACGCTGCTGCAACCGTTTCAGCCCATCCAGGCACCTCACCTAGCGCTTGGTCGAGTATTGCAGAACTGATTAATCCAAAGCCCACTCAGCCTCAGCAAAGCCACTCTACCAACTATTACTCGCCTCTTGCCCCTAACCTGATTCAAGCCAAATTTGCCACCCCAACCCTACAAAAAGAGCCCGCTCCTAACGCGCCTATTGAAGTCCTTAACGCGCCTACTACTACCCTTTCCAGCAATGACTTTCAGCAGGAAGCCCAGATTGACACACTCCTTGAAACCCTAGCTCAAGAGATCTACGGTCTGCTGCGCCAAAAAATGGAAATTGAGCGAGAAAGACAAGGCAGAAATTTGGGCAGAATGCCGTGGTAAAGCCCTAAAAAATAGCGATAGATTGAGGAAAACATGACTGAACAACCTGTTAAAGCCCATCTGATTAGCCAAGACAGTACAGACAATATTGAATTTATGTTTAACCCGACAGAGTTGCGCTTTAGCCGAAGTGCAACTATCAAAAGTTCTGAGGGAGCAACCACGGCTGGAGGATTGCCCAAGGTAAGCTTTGGCAGCCCGCAACCCTACAGCCTTAGTATTGGTAACATTTTGTTTGATACCTATGAAAGTGGCAAAGATGTCATGAATACTTACATCAACAAATTGTGTCAAGGCGTTGAGTTTGCCGCCTCATTGGGACGACCTCCAGTTTATATTTTTACCTGGGGCAGTCAGCAATACTTAAAATGCTTTGTTAAAACTTTGTCCTATCGATTGACGATGTTTCTTCCCGATGGAACTCCTGTAAGAGCAATTGTTGACTTATCGTTAGAGCAAATTGACACCACTAGCAGTTCTTGAAAGCCAGAGCAGCAGGAGAGTATTCGACTTTTGGAGAGTAGTGCAATTTGATGCAATTTATTAACCTGAGGGTGCTCCCCTGGGTAGAATCCTATGCCAAGTTATCTGGCTAAACCGACTCTAAAGATTAACGGTCAATCTGCTTCAGATGCAGTGATGGAGGATATTCTGCAAATTTCTGTAGAAGAAAGTCTGCATCTGCCAGGGATGTTTACTTTAGTGATTAATAACTCTGCTTTTTCGGGGCGTAGTGGGGATACTTTTTGGAAACATATTGATGTGTTTTCCATCGGTGATCCGGTAGAAATTGCCTTTGCTGCTAGTACAACGGCTTCTAGCGAATTTGATGATGCTAACAGCGGTACGGTGTTGAAGGGTGAAGTCACGGCGATCGAGGTAAACTTTACCAGCGATTCTCAAGCTCCTATTATTATTCGGGGTTATGACGTATCCCATCGATTGCACCGAGGACGAAAGATCCGTTCCTTTCAAGATGTCACTGATAGCGATTTGGTGAAGACTGTGATGGGGGAAGTGGGAATTACAAGCGGAACGGTCACGACGACTAGCACCACTTATCCCTACGTTTTTCAAGAAAATCAAACGAACATGGAGTTTTTGCGGGAACGGGCTGCCCGCAATGGGTTTGAATTATTTGTCCAAGATGGCAAGCTCAATTTTCGTAGCCCGACAGCAGGTACCACCATAAATTTGACCTGGTTGCGCAACTTGAATAGTTTTCGGGTGCGGGTTAGCAGTGCTGATCAGGTCAGTTCCGTGGAAGTGCGGGGCTGGGATTATGTGAAAAAAGAGGCGATCGTTTCGACTAAAAGTTCGGCAACGACAGTACAAACATCTAATGACCATGGGGTCGGGGCAGATACTAGCAGTAGTTTTAACGGCAAGCCTGCGTCTCCCAAAATTACGGTGGTTGACCAGCCTGTAGGCAGTACCGCTGAGGCAGATGCGATCGCCCAAGCCCTCATGAACGAGATGGGCGGCGAATTTATTTATGCCGATGCTAAAGCCGAGGGCAATCCCTTAATTCGAGTCGGCAAAGTCGTCAGCTTGAGCGACATGGGCAAATACAACGGCTCCTACTACATCACAGAAGCCCGTCACATTTACACTGGAGGCTTCTATTCCACAGAATTCAGCGTCCGGGGTTTACGCAGCGGCGATCTGATGTCTACCTTGTCTTCTCCTACCCGGCTCAAGCCAGGGCAAACGATGCTCGTGGGCATTGTCACCGACAACAAAGATACTGAAAGCTTAGGACGGGTTAAAGTTCAGTTCCCCACGCTAACGACAACTCATGCCAGCACCTGGGCGCGGGTTGTTGGGGTGGGTGCTGGGGCAACCCGGGGGTTTGATTGTCTGCCCGAAGTTAACGACGAAGTATTAGTAGCATTTGAACATGGTGATATTCATCGTCCTTACGTGCTAGGAGGAGTCTGGAATGGTACTGATGCGCCGCCAACGGTTCCTGAAAATTCTGTGGGTGATGCAGGAGTACGGCTCAGAACGCTTAAGACTCGCTTGGGACACATTTTACAGTTTGTGGAAGAAGATAAAGATGATAGTAAAAAAGGCGTTTATTTAACCACCGTAGATGGACATAAATTACATCTAGATGATTCAACTAAATTTATTAAAGCTGAAACCGCTGGAGGTCACTCTATTTTCATGGATGATGAGGGGAAAAAGATTGAGATTAAAACGACGGGCGGACACACTTTGACCCTAGATGATAACTCCCCAGGAAAGATCGATTTCATCTCGACTGGAGATATCAATATGACCGCAGGAAGCTCAAATAAAATCACGATTAAAGCAAAAGATATTGAACTAGCTGCCACCTCTTCCTTCTTAGCAAAAGTGATGAACAATAAACTTGATATTAGTACGTCGGCGATCGCGGCTGAAGGCACTAATGCAACGCTAAAAGCAACAGCAGCAGCAAAGGTCGAAGGACTCAATACGACGGTATCTGGATCGGCTGCTGTCAAGGTTGAAGGAGCGCTTGCCAGCCTGGAAGCAAGCGGCATGGCGAAAGTTCAGGGTTCGTTAGTCAAGATTAATTAGAGGTTGTCGATCATGGCTCAACAAGTTTGTGCAGGCGCAATGATGACTTGTTCGTTTGGGGTTGCACCCAGCGCTTTAATGGTGATTCCTAAAGGTATGCCAGTTACGGCAGGCGGTCCATTGGCAGCCACGATTATGGATTTTGCCCCGATCGCCAATATTCCCCCATTTAGTATGTGTACTACGCCCTCTAATCCTATGGTTGCCGCTGCCACGGCTGCCGCATTCGGTGTATTAACGCCAATGCCCTGTATTCCGGTCACGCCTGCTCCCTGGATTGTGGGCACACCAACGGTATTAATTAATAATTTTCCGGCGTTGAACAGCACATCTAAATGTATGTGTGCTTGGGGCGGTGTCATTCAATTTACTTATCCCGGACAGGTGATGGTGCAGGTTCCATAGCTGTGATAAAAATTTAAGAGAGGATATGATTCACACGAGTCATATAGGTCTGGCTAAGAATCTGGTTTCCTTCCTCAATGAACATTGGATAGACCTGCCAACCATCAGTGACATAGAAAAAACAGCGCCAGCACTTGACGATCGACCATAAAGTCTTGAACCTCTCCGCATTGCGATCGCCTATCACCCGTGCTATTGAGATCACTATAGTTCCTGAGAATACTCACATTTGTCAGTCAAGTTGTGCCATTGTGCCTGTGTAGAGCCGTTGAGCACAATATCTCGCCGCCAACATCATAACTTTGCCAAGAACCCATTTAGCGTGACATTTTCCATCTGGTCACTCTGTTATGAAAACACTTGGCATAAAAACTTTACGCGCGAGCTAAAAAATTCAGAATACTATATGGAAACGCTTGTTGACTAATCTGCATTAAGTCCGGTATGCAAAGAACAATCTTCAGGAATATTGTAGTGTCTTGTTCAGTTTCAACGGGCAGGTCGAGCAGGTATCTATTGGTAAAGACACGATTTAAGCTCTAGAGAGTCAAATTTATGAATATTCAAAAGTCTTCTGGTTTAGGAAAGATAGTTTCATCCAGCATCAAACTTTTTTTGATCTTAATTTCCACCTCTTTAGCCCTCAGTAGTTGTACAAATCGTGATTTCAAAATAGCTCAGGCTCTGAGTGAAGAAGCAGAGAGGTTGAACGAACTCAACGAGAATGTTTCTCTAGATATTTATAACTCGTGTGTACGTTCAAACAATTGGCTCAACAGAGACACCTCTCAGACCGGACAAAACATCAGAGACGGTTTAGAACAATGTGACCAAATATATCGATCAAATTCAGATCGCGCTCGCATCGTCGGTCAGCTTTTAGTAGGGTATGTTGAAGCCATTGGAGAACTCACCGTGGGGAGAGAAGAGGAAGTTCAAGCAAAATTTGAATCTATTGGTGCATCTCTCAAAGAATTAAGAGTAGAGACTGGCAACTCAACTTTGCAGTTTACAGATGACACGATTAATACCGGAGTTAATATTGCGACTTTTTTAACCAATTTACTTTTGACAGACTTCCGAAGAAGAAACATTAAAGTTGCTGTCGTTTGTACTGACCCAGATATTCAATCGTACTCTATGGGTTTTACCAGTTTTATTGATGAAATTTATATGCAAGGACAGCTTGATGATGAAATTGACTCTATTACTCGTTATTACCTTCAAACTAATCTTTTGAGCGATGTAATCACTCAGCCTTTAAGTCCTGAATCTGCGCCAGAACTGCAAAACACACAAGACAGACGCAATGCTGAGTTAAGAGACGAACTATTAAAGGTCACTGACCGAAAAAACACGGCATCGACTTATATCAATCTCATTCAAGCAACTGCTGCTACCCACGCTAACCTCAAGCGTATTTTTAATGATGGCAAAGATGAGATATCTCCTGAGCAGACCGCTAAATGTAATCGGTATTTTGCTCAAGATGAGACAAAAACGAATATGAAGGCTGTAGAGACTGACTTTCCAAATCAGGAGATGAGTCAGTTTGAGTTGGAACAAGCGAGAAAAGAGGTAGACGCATATATCGAGCGAGTAACACCCTTATTAGAAAGCTTGGACTTAAAGCCTACTCATTAAGCACTGTCCTTCCTTGAATCATCCTGATCAGGGATTAATCATCAACTAGTCATTAAACAATCATCAATCAGCAGGAGAATAAGCAGATGAAGATGGCAAAGGACATTACTATAGGTGAACTTGAAGAATGGAGAAAACAGGTTTTAGAAGCCTATAAAGAGGGTAGTAATCAGGTAGAGACCGCATTTTTTAAACACAAGAAAATTTCTTGGCAGCAAAAGCGTGATGCGGAAGGAGAGTTGCAGAAGCTTAAGCTCCTAGCAGCGCAGTTATTGGGCTTGATCGCAAGTAGGAGACTGGATGATTTGCTCTCTACGGACGTGGATAGCCCTGCCTCAAGAATTGGTATTGCAACTGATAAACTAAAGGTAGCAGCACAAAGAGTTGATAAGTTTCTAGAGTTTTTGCAGGTTGTTGCTGATGTGATTCAGATTGCCAGCGGTCTTGTTGTCGCTATTCAAACGGGTGCGATCGCCCAGATCAAAACTGCCCTTGATTAATGCAAAGAATGCCTCTGTTGGAGAGTAGTGTTCAAATTTTAAGATGCTTAGCCATTATATGAATGCTTAATGCTTATGGTACATCCCAGTTTTGCACCCTCACCCTAAATCCTTCTCCCTTTCTAGGAGAGGGATTTTGATTCTGGCTCCCTTCTCCTGCTCTGGGAGAAGGATTGGGGATGAGGGTGGATAGAATTCTAGAACATTCTCTGGCTGAGTATGACTGCTCATCCCGTTGTCAATAAGCTAAAGTTGTCTCAGTGTTAACACTCACCAACCTCTCTAAGATTTATGAACGCAACGGGTAAAGTGTTGCAGGGCGGCAAATATAGCCTCGACCAACTGCTGGGCGAAGGTGGCTTTGGCATCACCTATAAGGCGACTCATCATTATTTGGGTCAAACGGTTGTCATTAAAACCCTCAATCCTGCTAACAAAAACCATCCGCAGTTTGCAAAGTTAGAGCAACAGTTCCAGGATGAAGGGCGCAGATTAGCGCTGTGTGTTCATCCTAATATTGTGCGGGTCAATGACTTTTTTATTGAAGCAGGCGTGCCTTATTTAGTGATGGACTACATCCCAGGCGAAACGTTAGAAGAAGTCGTCTTCCCAGACAAGCCACTGCCAGAAGCGATCGCCATTCACTACATTCGTCAAGTCGGCGCGGCGCTGCAAGTCGTCCACCAAAACGGGCTGCTGCATCGGGATATTAAGCCCCAGAACATCATTTTGCGGCAAAACACCCAAGAGGTAGTGCTGATTGACTTTGGCATTTCGCGGGAGTTTACTCCGGGTGTGACCCAAACCCACACCAGCATGATTTCTGAGGGCTATGCCCCCGTTGAACAATACATCACCCAACAGCAGCGAACGCCTGCCAGCGATGTTTACGGTCTGACGGCAACGTTATATGCCCTGCTAACGGCACGAGTTCCGGTTGCGTCAATTCTGCGCGATCGCCAAACCATGCCCACGCCCGCCGAATTGCAGCCTTACCTCAGTCCTGAAGTTAATCAAGCCGTCATGAAAGGGATGGCGATCGATGTTCACTATCGCCCTCGCACGATTGAAGAATGGCTGTCTATGCTGCCCGACTACGCGCCTATGGCAGGAGAACCTATCACTCAACCACCTAGCCTTTTGCCCGCCAGTCCGCCGACTGCGCCGACGATGGCAGTAAGTCCTCGCTACTCTTCTCCTAATGTTTCTGCGCCAAATGTTTCTACGCCACCTGCCGCGTCTTTTGTGCCGCCCTATGCTTCTCCAAACGTTCCCACCAATGCTCGTACCGTAGTAGGGCTTGCCCCCGACCCTAACCCGCCTCTTAAAAAGAAATCAGGGAGTTGGGGTTTTGCTTTTTTGGGACTTGTGGCGATCGCTAGTATTGTGACAGCTGCCATTGGAGCCGTCTGGTTTCGCTCTCAGCAATTTGCCGACCTGCCTGATTCTTTGCCGACTGAATCGGTTGACCCTTCGCCCTCGCCTCCTCCTGAACCTTCCCCTGAACCCTCGCTTTCTCCTTCGCCATCGCCTTCTCCTGAACCTTCCCCTGAACCCTCTCTGGCACTAGAAGAGATTCAGCCGATCGAACCCACCAAACCTAATAAACCCCGCAAGTCAGACCGTGATGACGATCGCGATGACGACGACGATTCTTCGGGGCGCACCCGCCGCAGCGTCCGTGGAATTGCTACAGGCACCTCACAGCAAGAGGTAGAGGCACTTCTGGGAAAACCCGATAGTGAGGATGACGATGCTTACTGGGCAAATACGCGCTCTACCCGGTATGACGTGGTTCCTGATCAGGTGAGCTTGGGTTACATCTATGACAAGGACAGCGATCGCTTGCGTCAAACCGAGGCTTCGTTTGTTCAGTCGGTCGATACTCTGACGATGCGAGTAACACTAAATGGAATGTTGTCGAATCAGTTGACTGAAGAGATTGAGGAAGGGCTGGCTGCAGTGCGCGATCGCCAATCTAATCAATACAGTTTTCGGGTTGGGTCGCTTCAAGGCGTGATTCAACGAAACGAGCAAGACCGGGTTTATATGGCGGTATGGGAGGATGGACTCCATTAACTTTTTGACTATTTCTGATTCCCGTTATTTTTTATTTTCATAATGCCAACACCAACGCCAACGCTATATGTTGCTGTGACGAATCATGGCTTTGGACATGCTACTCGGATGGCAGCTTTGGTTGCTGAAATTCAGCGCGTTTGTCCTGAAATCTTAGTTATTTTGGCGACTACTGCTCCTCGATGGCTGCTAGATTCTTATATTCAAGGGGATTTTATTCATCGGCATTCAGCGTTAGATATTGGCATTATCCAAAGCGATAGCGTCACGATGGATCAGGACGCAACGCTGGCAAAGTTGAAGCAGTTTCGGGCTGAGGAGCAGGCGATCGTTGCCCGTGAGGTGACGTTTCTGCAACAAAATCGGGTGGATTTGGTATTAGCAGATATTCCGCCTCTAGCAACCACGATCGCCCGTGCCGCCAAGGTGCCTTGCTGGATGATTAGTAACTTTGGCTGGGATTTTATTTATCGTCCTTGGGGCGGCGAATTCATAGAAATGGCAGATTGGATTGCCGCAAAATTTGGCGAATGCGATCGCCTGTTTCGGTTGCCTTTCCATGAATCTATGAGCGCTTTTCCCCATATTACTGATGTCGGCTTAACCGGAGGATTGCCCCACTTCTCAGTTGCCGAAATGCGAGAGAAATTTGGGATTACTACCCCCGTCGAAAAAACTATCCTGCTAACGTTTGGCGGTTTGGGACTCGCTAAAATTCCCTACTTAAATACTCAAAACTTCCCCGATTGGCAATTCATTACCTTCGATCGCCAAGCACCCAATTTACCCAACTTAGTTAAGGTAACAGGCGGTCAATATCGTCCCGTAGACTTTATGCCGCTGTGCCGCGCCGTAGTCTCCAAACCGGGATACAGCACCTTTGCCGAAGCCTGCCGCATGGACACGCCCATCATCACGATTACCCGCGAAGACTTTGCCGAGTCGCCTGTGCTGCTTGCCGGAATGCAAGACTGTCACCCTCACCAAATCCTCACGCCAGATGAATTCTCTAAGGGAGATTGGCAGTTTCTAGAGCAACCATTTCAGCCCCCTCGGACAGACTGGCGACCCACAAAGAATGGCAATGAAGCGATCGCGCAAGCCGTGGTGGATGACTGGCTATAAAATCCCTATCCATTACGCAACGCTATCTCACAGCTTTAAACCTTGCAGTCTTAATATCTTGTGATTCGGTAGGCACAAAGTTTTACGCCTATCAAACTTTTCTGGAGAAACGTATCCTCCAACGAATTCAAAAAAGTATCGCAGAATAAGTGTATTGTCTCCTGCCCCCTCCTTATGCCTGTCTTCTTTAATCCTATTACTCGTCAGCGAGACATCATCGAAGTTCTCATTCGTCACGGTTGGGACTACATGCGCCAACTCCTAACTTTGGGTAAAAGCGATGAGCCAGAAATTCCTGCCCCCGAAATTCTCTGCAAAATCCTCACTGACTTAGGGCCTGTTTATATCAAGCTAGGGCAATTGCTCAGCACCCGCCCCGACTTGCTGCCCGCTTCTTACATTGAGGCATTGAGCAATCTGCAATCCAATGTGCCACCTGTAAAATGGGCAGATATTGAAGTCGAGATTCGGCAAGAGTTGAAGCAGCCTTTAGAAGAAGCGTTTGCACAGATGAATGAAGTGGCGATCGCGGCAGGCTCCATTGCTCAAATCCACCGCGCCACCCTCAAAAACGGTCAACCTGTCGCCGTCAAAATTCAACGCCCCGGCATCGACATTACCGTAGACCGCGACATTTCCATGTTTAAGCAGATCGCTGCCCTCCTCTCCACCACCAAATTCGGCAAACGCTACAACATCGTCTCCCTCGCCGAAGAATTCAGTACCTCTCTCCTAAATGAACTCGACTTCACCCTCGAAGCCACCTACACCGATCAACTCCGTCACAACCTCAGTCAGGGCAAATGGTTTGATCCTACTCAGATCGTTGTGCCTCAGGTTTACCCCGAACTCTCCAGCAAAAAAATTCTGGTTCTAGAATGGCTAGAAGGCAAACCTTTTCTGCAAGCCAAGCTAGAAGGCAAAAATTATGGTGGCGATGTTAAAGCCGAACGCCGCGCCTTCACCACACTGCTCTTCCGGGCATTCCTCCAGCAGTACCTTGCCGATGGCTTCTTCCACGCTGATCCGCATCCTGGTAATTTGTTCTACCTCGAAGATGGAAGAGTCGGTATTTTAGACTGTGGCATGATGGGTGTGCTGGACTCGCGCACTCAATCTTTGATGGTCGAACTGGTGTTGGCAATTATTGACGCTGATCCTGAGCGTTGCGCCCAAATCACGCTGCAACTGGCAAAACCTATGGATATGAGCCAGCCTATTAACCTCCTTAGCCTTCAAACTGACTACGATCGCCTTCTTCGTCGTTATCTTAACGTCAGTCTGAGTAACCTGAATGTTGGCGAAGCTTTCGGAGCCATTCTAGAAGCTGCGCGCCTTAACAACCTCAAGCTTCCTAGCAACATTGGTCTGCTCACTAAGTCCATGGTTAACCTAGAAGGAACCGGACGCGAGTTCGATCCATCGGTCAATGTTGTTGAGGAAATTACGCCGCTGATGTCTGACCTATTTCAGCGCCAACTCATTGGCAAAGACCCGGCGCGATCGCTCCTGAGAACTGTTCTAGAGTTCAAAGAACTATCCCTAGAGTCGCCTCGACAAATCGGCTTTTTGCTCAATCGCCTGAGTTCCGAAACTCTACGGATTAACCTCAACATCCAAGACTTTAATGCCATGCGCCGCACAATGGATGATGCCGCCAATCGGCGATCGTTTAGTACGGTCGTCGGTTCACTGATTATTGGTGCAGCCATTTTATCAACAGGGCAGCAAACGCCGCAGGTGCATTTAGTCGGCAATATTTTCTTTGGCGCAGCGAGTTTGTTAGGACTATGGTTAATTTTTACAATCTTGCGATCGGGGCGGTTGAAGTAAGTTCATCGTGCTGATGTGAGGCATATCATAAACTCTTGGCAGGACTCTATCTACTTTCGTAAGCTAAGTATTTTTCAACACCAGGGGTTTGATCCATCAAACCTTGATGACGGATGCAACTTGGTAGACTGAATACATTGATACTGAATACATTGATTAGGTACATTGATTGGGCTAATTTGACCTATGACTATTGCGATCGCCCATCCAGTAAATGCAACAAAAGTAAATACAACAAAAGCCACTCAGCTTGGACGTGTTGATTATTTAGTCACTGGCTAAAGCTTCGACTGTTTGACGATATGCAATAATTGTGAAGTTTTTCTGTTGCTCTTTCAAAGTATATAAAATCACGTTGGAGAGATCTTTGGAAACTAGCGTCCGTACTTCAACTTGAGTTTCAACATAGGTCGTTAAAGGAGTTTCGCTCTCTAGCTTGCTGTCATCATTGGCTCCAGCAAGAGCTTCAAAGCGCCCTTTTCCCTCCACTTCAGTCACGGTGTAGCTTTTTACCTTAAGATTTCTCAACAAACCAACCACACTGTCTTTCAGCACAGTTTCACAAATGATGGTGACTAAAACGGCGGGTTGAACAAGTTCATCAAGGGAGGATTGTTCAAAATCAAGCATGGTTCATCAGGAGATAATCTACCTATTTAGTATGCGCGATCGCGGTTGTTCCTCAAAACAGCAAAGACAAAATAAGGGCGAGCAAGTTTGCTAATTTAAGATTTGTAAAGGGCGGCGACTAAAAAAAGGTTTCAAGCTTAGAGTTGAGGTCGAAAAATCCCTAGGCAGCGGTTAAACCTTAATTTGTCTACAAACCTGATTCTCAGAGAAGTCATCGGCATGAAGATATCGGCAATGAACAGTCGTTACACTCGTCTCTCAAATTCCCCTCGCGCTTCATTTCTTCCCGTCGTCCCCCTTGCTGGACTATTCGTTGAAATAGCTGCTTTGCTCTTCATTGGTTTAGGTCAGGGTTCTGCCTTCGCGCAGGAACGCCCTCGTAATACTCCCGCAGCTACTCCTACGGCACAACCCGGTGGTGGCATACGCCCCATTCTCACGGTGGGCGATCGTAGCGAATCGGTTTCCGAGCTTCAAGCCATGCTTAAACTACTGGGCTACTACACTGGCACCGTCGATGGTGTTTACCAAGAGGGTACTGCAACTGCCGTATCAGCATTCCAACGCGCTGCCGGGTTAACCGCCGACGGTGTTGCCGGAACTGCGACTTGGAACCGTTTGCTTCCGGTTGCTAATACTGCTACTCCAGTTACACCGACTCCTACTCGTCCTTCGCCTGTCACGCCAGCGCCTGTTACGCCAGCGCCTTCTCCGGTAGTTGCCCAACCCACAACGATCTCCCTGCCGATCTTACGGCTGGGAACACGCGGTTCAGCCATTAGCCAGCTTCAGCAACGCCTGCGAAGGTTGGGCTTTTTTAATGGAGTCGTGGACGGTGTATTTGGGGCAGAAACTGAAAATGCGGTTAAGGCAGTGCAGCAAAATTATGGGTTAGACGCGGACGGTGTGGTCGGTTCAGCAACTTGGGACGCTTTGCTTCAATAAGTACTTTAAGAAGTAGCTGGGGAAGAATTCTTTCCTTTCATATTCATTCTTTAAACTTCTGTTAACGATCGCCAACTTTAGTAAACATTCCGGGCGATCGAGAGCACAGTTGAGGGCACAGATGCTATCTTGAATTCAGGTACAAAGAAGCAATTACTCAACCCAGATTCTAGATTAGAGCCTGTACCTCCTGCCCTAAATCTAGCCGTAGCGCTCAGTTGTAGCAATTTCACTCCCTGTAACAAAATGTAAGTGAGATGCGATCGCACTAAATGTATGCCCTTTCTTTGACTTCGCATTAGTGCCCGCGCCACCAAAGCTCAATGTCTCCTAAGAGACAGCCTAAAAACAGGATGAATTGTGGGCTGCTGAGAATCGCTACGGATTCGTATAAACCCTCTCTACTTAGTTTTGACGAATCGAATCATCCTTGAAGGGTCTGACAGCCTCCTGTCAGACCCGCTCTTATTAAGATAGAAAGACGGGCTAGAAATAAAAGCTTTACCGATACCAAATAGATTCAATGTTCTGGGCGATCGCCATTGCTTGCTCCCGATCAGCAGATGATAAAGTGACGGTTACATGTCCCATTTTGCGCCCCACCCGAGCAATGCTTTTGCCATACCAATACACGTGGGCATGAGGAATTTGCTCAAGCTGTTGGCGCTGCGATCGATAATCTTGTTCTGCTGATTCGTAGCCTAATAGATTGACCATCACGGCTGCTGGACACTGCAACGCAGGATTACCCAACGGCATTCTACAAACCGCTCTCAACTGCTGCTCAAACTGAGAAGTAACGCAGGCATCAAGACTATAGTGTCCTGAATTATGAGTACGAGGAGCAGTTTCGTTAACCCAAACTTTACCATCTGTCAAAAAAAATTCAATGCCCATCATGCCTACGAAATCTAGGCTGTTAAGCAAAGTCCGAGCGATCGCTTCCACTTGCTCAACAATGGCTGGCTCCTGCGGCAGCACTAGCACTCGCCGACAAACCTGATCGACCTGCTGAGTTTCTACGACTGGGTAAATTGTTATTTCTCCAGTCAGCGATCGCGCTGCCATCACCGCTAGCTCACAATCAAAGGCAACAAATTCTTCTAAAAGCCATTGTTCTGACCCATTCTCGAACTCATCTAGCAACCGTTCTAAATGCGATCGCGTTTTGGCAATAAACGTTCCCTTGCCATCATATCCGTGCTGCCGAGCTTTGAGCACAACCGGAAACCCCAGTTGACCTAAATCAGTTCCTTCAGACAGCGCCACAAATTCCGGTGCAGGTAGATTGAGGCGTGTGAGATAAGAGCGTTGATTATATTTGTCGAGTAGAGGAGCCAAGGATGAGAGGCTTGGGTAAAAAGGAACGTGTTGCGCCAAAGGCGAAAGTGCTGTCAGATTAATAAATTCGTTCTCAAAAGTAATGACATCGCAGAGGGGAACAAGCTGGGCAGTGGCGGCGGCATCATCAATGGCGGCAAAAATAGTTTGAGTGGCGATCGCCACCGCCGGGTCATCAGCTTGGGGCGTTTGCACCATGAGTTCTAACCCCAGCTTTTTAAGCGCATCTGCCATCATCCAGGCAAGTTGCCCACCGCCAATAATCCCAACTCGATTGGTCATAGCCCTCTCACTCTGCATCAATTTCTATCGACGTATCATAAGACTAAATCTTTGCCAATTGCAGAGTCACTATTTATCCAACCCCAGAATCCTTGACCGTGCCCTAAAAGCCCGGATCAAGGATGTCAATTGCAGAGTCACTATTTATCCAACCCCAGAATCTCTGATGCCTTTCTAACAATTTCGTCTGGATCAAACGGCTTAGTCATATAAAGGTTGGCTCCCATCTCCTTGCCTTTTTGCTGATCAAATTCCTGCCCTTTAGCAGTCAGCATAATAATGTGAACATCCTGGGTGCTAGCATTTTGTTTGGCAATTTGGCATACTTCAAACCCATTCATTTTCGGCATCATGACATCTAAAAATACAAGATTTGGTTTTTGGGTTTGAATAATTTCTAGCGCCTCCGCTCCATTTGTAGCAAGCAAAAGCTCAACGCCTTGATCTTCTAAATCTTCCAGCGTTTGCTCCATCAAAATCCGAATATGAGCTTCATCATCAGCAATCAAAATACTTTGAGTCATGAGATTTTCCTTGATCTTTCTGCTTAGTCTTCTATTTCTCTCAATCCAATTTCTCTCAATCCAAGGCTATGATTCGTTATCCTACCCGTTGAGCTAGTTTGGGTGCAGTGCAGTCTTGTTGCACAACAACGAAAACGACGTTCTTCAAACCGTTGTCAAATCGTAGGGTTTGGACAATATTGTGCTGTTCCGAGGCTTCGGCATTGATGATGATCATATCGGGTTTAATTGAGAGAGCTTTTTCAATCCCTTCAGAGCCTGTCGTTGCTTCTGTGACGGTGTAGCCTTTAGAGACTAAAACATCGCTCAAGATTTTTGCGGTAGAAAGATCGGCATCTACCACCAGCACTTTTTTATGAGAAATCTCTTGCGTTAAGAGCATTTTGATATCACTCAAAAGCAACTCTGTATTGATGGGTTTACTGAGATAGCGATCGACCCCTAAGCGATAGCCTCGTTCTTTGTCTTGAATAATGGAAAGAATGATAGTCGGAATGTTCATCGTCGCTGGATTGTTTTTCAAAACTGCCGCCAAATCAAACCCGCTAATATTGGGCATCATCACATCTAAAATAATGAGATCGGGGGGAAGTTCTTCAACTAAGCGCAGGGCTTCAATGCCATCTTGAGCAGTTCTAATTAAATAGCCTTCGGCTTCCAATTCTTGGCGAAGCAATTCTCGAATATGGGGTTCATCATCCACCACAAGCAAGTTCTTTTGACTACCGTTTGAAGAAACCGCTCGATCTACGTTTTCTTTAAGTTGTTGCACCAAAGAATCCAGGTGTATTGAGATGGCTTGAGTAGAGACGGTAGTAGGAAGACTAAAAGTAAAACTACTGCCTTGACCTAGCTGGCTTTCTACCCAAATCCGTCCGTTGTGATGTTCAATAATTTGTTTGCAAATGGGGAGTCCTAAGCCAGTGCCCTTGGGCTTGTCGGTCATCACTTCACCGACTTGTTTGAACTTCTCAAAAACTTTAGGCTGATCTTCCAGGGCAATGCCAATACCCTGGTCTATGACGCTGACAATGATATTGCCCTGATGATTATGCGCCCGACAAGTGATCGTTCCTACGGGGGTAAATTTTATAGCATTGGAGAGCAGATTAATAAGGACTTGAATGAGCCGATCGCGATCGCCTACGACTTCGGGTAAGTCAGGTTCGATTTGGCGAATGATCTGGAGTTTAGCAGCTTGTGCTAAAACAGCGGTAGCCGCGATCGCCCGGTCAAGAATTTCGGAGATGGGCAAAGGCTGCATATCCCATTCCACTTTGCCTGCCTCAATTTTGGCAATGTCTAACACATCGTTAATGAGTGAAGTCAGGCGATCGCCCTCAGTAATAATAATGTGAAGGTTTTCACGGACTTGTTTAACAGTTCGTTGAATTTTGGGGCTATCTGTGGTGACAGCAGGCAGCACGACATCTTCTAGCTTTTTCTGGATGAGTTTAGCAAAACCTAGGACTGAGGTCAGAGGAGTGCGTAGCTCATGGGAAACTGTCGAGATAAAGTCGGTCTTCATCTGATCGATTTCTTTCTCTACGGTGATATCTCGAATTAGCACAACCGAACCCAGATAGGTTTGATTAGTAGCACCTTGCTCGGCGATCGCCGTTACGCGGGCTTGTCCAATCCGTTCATGGGTTAACGTGACCTCTGAAGTTAAAGATGCAGCGGGGCTAATGTAGTTTTGTGTGACTAAACCTGTGACATCTTCTTTAAAGACTTCAAGACAGGTCTTTCCTTCAAGGTGTTCATGCGTTAATCCAACCATTGTTAACAACACTGGGTTAAACCGAATGATTTTCCCTGTAGCATTCGTGACCAACAAGCCGTCTCCTAAGCTGTCAATAATGACGTTTAACTCTTGAGTCCGTTCTTTGACCGTTTTCTCTAGTCCATCGCGAGACTTTTCGAGTGCCCAAGTCCTTATTTCTACCCATTCAATCAGTTGGTTTAGCGCAGTTGCTAAGGTGCCTACCTCATCTTGGCTGAAGATGTCTGAGCGAAGGCTAAAGTCTTGTGCATTAATGACCTGTTGTGCCATCTGTTCTAGTTCTGTCAAAGGGCGAGTAATAGAGCGGCTAATGGCTGTAGCAAGTAAGGTAGCGATCGCGCCAGAAGCAATAATACTCAATGCTACAGCCCAGTTCCGTAGGGTATTGGCTCGAAGTGACTCTGCGTCTGCCTCCACACTCTCTTCTCGGGACGCTTCAATTTGCCCGACGAGGTCGTCTGAAATCGCGTCAAACTTGATAGCCAGATCACTATTGGTAAATTCGAGCAACCGAGCTTGAGCCACCTGAAGTTGACCCGGGTCTTTAAGTTGATTGAAATCAATTTCTGTTGCCAAACCATCAACAGTCTGAAGATACGCATCTGGTATGCCATCGTAAGTTTTCAGAAATTTGATGAGCGCAGTATCGCTTTGGCTGAGATGGGATTCTTCTACAAAATCAGCGGCAACTTCTTCAAGATCTGCCCACGATTTTTCGATTCCAAGGGTGTGATGTCGAATATGGGCATATTCTGTCCGGAAATCCTCTGGGTATTGTAGAAGGGGAATAAGCTGTTGCTGATGGGTACGAACCTGTAAAATGCTCGTTTGCAAACGACTTTCTAAAGCAACTTCGTACTGCGCATGTTTTCTAAGGCTTTCCGCTTGGTTTGCTCGGTTATTGCTGAGGATAATACCTAAGGTTGTTCCAGCGATCGCCACTCCTACCACTACGGCATACCCAAAAGCAATTTTTTGAGCAACCTTCAAATGATTAAACCAATGATTTATAGATAAAAAGGGTTGAGGGTTGAGAATAGGAGGACAACTCATAGAGATTATAAGAATTCGGCAAGGAGCCTCCTTAGCATTCCCACCCAATTGTCTGATCTTGCTGACATTTTTACTGTAGATTACGGAGTCTCTTCAAGAGAGGGTTGAATCGGGATTTCAATGATAAATTCTGTTCCTTGATTAAGAGTTGATTCGCAGCGTAGCTTGCCACCATGACGTTCTGTAATAATCTGAGAGCTAATTGATAGCCCTAATCCAGTTCCTTTGCCTACAGGTTTAGTGGTAAAAAAGGGATCAAAAAGTTTTTCAATGACATGTTCAGGAATTCCTAAAGCGTTGTCAGCAATCCGAATAACCACGGTTTCGGCATCGGTGCACTCTGTGGAAATGCGAATCCAATTTGATGGTTTTTTCCTTTCCTCAAGGGCATCGATCGCGTTCGCGAGCAGATTCATAAAGACTTGATTGAGTTGACTCGGGTAGCATTTTACTAAAGGCAAAGTACCGTAATTTTTAATAACTTCAACGCCTGTAAATTGAAACTGGGCTTTGAGGCGATGTCCTAAAATCAACAAGGTGCTGTCGATGCCTTCGTGAATGTCAACGGGCTTAACTTCAGCTTGATCGAGTCGCGAGAAGTTTCGTAAAGATAGGACAATATCTCGAATGCGTCCGGTACCCATGTTCATACTTTTGAGCAGTTTGGGCAGGTCTTCTGACAAAAAATCCAGGTCGATCGTCTCCTGTTCTAATTGAATGGCAGGCGTAGGGTGAGGGTATTCCTGCTGATAAAGTTTGATCAGCTTCAGTAACTCTTGGCTGTACTGGTTAATATAGTTAACGTTGCTATGAATGAAGCTAACGGGGTTGTTAATTTCGTGCGCTATACCCGCAACCATTTGACCAATACCCGACATTTTTTCGCTTTGAATCAGTCTTAATTGGGCGTGCTGAAGTTCTTGCAAGGTCAGTTCTAGCTGGTGCGCTTTTTCTTGGGCGCTTTGTGCAGCCATACGGCTTTTCTCGTACAGTTCAGCTTGATCAAGAGCGATCGCCAATTGATTGGTAACTGCCCGCAACAGTTCGACCTCAGTTTCATTCCAGATGCGCGACTCTTTACTGGTGCCACAACAAATAACACCCACCTGACCCGACAGTGTTTGAATTGGAATTGCCAACAGCGATAAAAAATTTTTAGACAATAAGAACTCGCGAGTAACCGCATCGTCTAAAGTTTCGACCTGATTAATCTGCACGGTTTCGTGGCGCTGAAATTGGTCAGCCAAATTGCCGACCCCTTGCGGCAGGTAGTAGCCTTTAAGCGTAGAGAGGTTAGGATTATTGATTTCGGTAACAATTTCTAGTCCTCCGACGGGCTGCACTAAATGGGGATGGGAGCAAGCAATCTTTTGGTGTCTTGATTCGGTTTGATACCACAAAAAAAGACAGCGATCGAGATGCAATACCGTGTAAATTTCGCTTACGGCAGTTTCTAAAATAATTCCTAATTCCAACGAGTCGCGAATTTGTGCAGAGAGACGAAAAATCAGATCATTTTGGCGACTCTCTTTAAGCTTGCGTTCGTGCTGCAAGGCACTAATAATACCTGCGGCTTGGCAAACCAGCGTCGTCAGCAGCTTTAGATCTTCAGCACTGTAGGGCAAACTTTTAGGACGACTCAAGACGATCGCTCCCAACACCTTCTCCTTGTTCTTCAAAGGCACACAAATTAAAGTAGTCATGTCTTCTTGCCCACCTAGATGTCTAGGATCTGAAGAAATATCATTAATAATTTCTCCCCTGCCCGTCTGAATAATGTGTCCTAAAAGCCCTTCACCGAGTGCAATATTTTCTTTGAAGCACAAATCTTCGCCAAATGAGGCAATGCCATCTAAACGGCATGTACCCTCCCCGATTAATAACAGCACTCCGCTTTCTGATTTAAGCAATCCTTTCGCTTCATCTAGGACAAGCGAAGCAATTTCTTGGACATCTAAACTATCAATAATTTTTTCGGAAATGTTGAACAGCAGAGAGATTTCTTTGTATTTGCTGAGAAGCTCTTGGGCGAGTGTTCGTTTCTCTATCTCTCGATGAGCTAGATTTTCCAGGAGACTCGCGATCGCAGCGGCTCTTTCATCACCATTTACCCAGCCTAGAAGCTGTCCTGCTAATTGAATTGGGAATTGATGGGAGTAACTGGCGATCGGTTTTCCTAGGAGGAATTGACCATCAGAATCTTGAATGGTGATTTGGGAATCGACAGCATTCACAATCTCTTTAATGAGGGATAGCTCTTTTTTGAAAACTAGCTTTTTGAGACTCGCTGAAATCATCCTCGCATCACTGGTAAAATTGGGGGCGAACGTTTTCGAGTGTTCCCACAAAAGCACCGTAGACTCCTCTACATAAGATATCCAAATTGTCTGTTATGAATATCTAGGGCATTATAGCGTCCTAATGCAAGGACTTAATCGTCATAACTGGAAAATCGTCCGTTTTTCGATGATTTTAATAAACGTCTCGCAGTTTCTTTGAAGTAATCAATTAGAGGAATGAATGAGCGCAGCTTCTGGTAATCCTCCTTGCATTTTGCCCAAATAATCAATCAAGTTCTCCATTTGCTGGCTAGCTTTTACCATGCCTAACCCACGGACTGTAACCTTTCCAGGCGTATAAACAAAACGTGGTTTAAGATGTTGAGGCAAATTTTCCTTCAGCAGGTTCCACGCGGGTTCCTCCATAGGCGTTTCTAGCACTACATGCTGTTTGCCGTCAGGTTTAATGCGGCTGAAGCCCAAGGATTTAGCAACTTGCTTAAGCTCCATAACGCGCAAAAGTTGAGTGGCGGCAACCGGAATAGCGCCATAGCGATCGCTCCAATCTGCGGCAATTTGCGTTAGTTCTCGCTTCGACTGTACCGTTGCAACTGCGCGGTAAGCACTCATCTTTTGGTCTAAATCAGGAATATAATCTGCTGGAATAAACGCGGTCAAACTTAGATCAATTTGTGTGTCATCGACCTGCGGAATTTCTTGTCCTCGGATTTCCTTAATTGCCTCTTCTAGCATTTCCATATACAAGTCAAACCCGATCGCATCCATCTGTCCCGACTGTTCTGCACCCAGCAAATTACCAACGCCCCGAATCTCCATATCTCGAACAGCAAGCTGGTAGCCAGAACCCAGTTGGGCGAATTCTTGAATTGCTCGTAGCCGCTGGCGTGCCACATCCGTAAGCTGACTTTGTTTAGGGTAAAACAGCCAGGCGTGGGCTTGAATGCCAGCGCGTCCAACTCGTCCTCGTAGCTGGTAAAGTTGCGATAATCCAAACTTCTGCGCATCTTCGATCAAGATGGTATTAACACGCGGAATATCTAATCCTGATTCAATGATGGTGGTACACACTAAAACATCTGCGTCGCCGTTGCTAAAGGTGAGCATGGTAGATTCCAGTTCGTTTTCCTGCATTTGTCCATGGGCGATCGCCATCCTAATTCCCGGTATCATCTCTCGAATCTGCGTCGAAATTTCCTCAATGCCTTCCACACGCGGCACCACATAGAAGATTTGCCCACCGCGATCGAGTTCCTGCCGAATTGCCGATCGAACCACCTCTGCATTGTAGGGCGACAAATGAGTTTTAATGGCGCGGCGGGACGGTGGTGGCGTGGTAATCAGACTCATTTCCCGGACTCCTGACAACGACATATAGAGCGTCCGAGGAATTGGCGTGGCGCTCAGGGTTAGCACATCAACATGGGTTTTGAGAGCTTTGATTTTCTCCTTTTGATTCACGCCAAAGCGCTGTTCTTCGTCCACGACCAACAGCCCCAAGTCTTTGAACGCAACGCCCTTGCCCAAGAGTTGATGAGTACCGACAACCACATCTAATTCTCCTGTCGTTAAACGCTGCTGAATGTTGCGACGTTCTTCGGGGCTGCGAAATCGATTCAATAAGCCGACTTGAATAGGATAGGGCGAGAATCGATCTTTGAGCGTGTGGTAATGTTGCTGAGTCAGAATAGTGGTAGGGGCAAGTAGCGCTACTTGCTTGCCTGCGGTGACTGCTTTGAAGATAGCGCGCAGGGCTACTTCGGTTTTACCAAAGCCGACATCACCGCACACGAGGCGATCCATGGGGCGATCGCTTTCCATATCTCGTTTAACATCTTGCACTGCCTTCAATTGATCGGGCGTAGGCTGGTAGGGAAACGAGTCTTCTAATTCTTCTTGCCAGGGCATATCCAGGGGATAAGAAAAGCCCTGCTGTTGCGTCCGTTGGGCGTAGAGTTGGAGCAGATCAACCGCCACTTTTTTAATGGCTTTACGAACTTTACTCTTAGTCTTTTCCCAGGCTTTGCTCGACATTCTATTTAATTCAGGAGGGCGATCGCCGCCGCCTCGAAAACGCGATAATGAACCGACTTGATCGGCGGCAACTCGCAGCAAACCATCGGCATATTGCAGCACCAAATATTCACGGGTTTCATGATTAATGGTTAGGCTTTCTAGCTTGAGAAATTTTCCGACCCCATGGTTGCGATGCGCCACAAAATCACCCACCTGCAACTTGTTTGGATCAACTTGTTTAGATGCCGCTTGGCGACGTTTGCGAACGTAGTTGGGTGTCGCTAAAGAGTGTTGTCCAAAGAATTCTCGATCGGTCACCACTACGAGCCGGAAGGTAGGCAGAACAAACCCTTCTAGCTCGGCTAAACCAGAATATTTAACCGCGACAGGAGTGCGTTGCGCTTGCAGTTTATCGATCGCCAAATAGTCGCGTGGATTGGGGACAAATTGGGCGGGACAGTCGTGTTCTTGCAGCAGCGAGACGGAGCGGGAGGGCTGTGCCGAGACTAGCCAAATAGAAAAATGGCGATCGCGCTCTTGTCGCAGGGTTTCAGCCAGCCGAGCAAATTGGTGAGGAACGGCAGGGACAGTGCGACTAGAAAGGTTTAAGCCGTTGCCTTCTTCAGCAAGTTCGGTGAGATTGAGGCGTTCGTGTTGAATGGCTGTCAAGGAATCAGCAAAGGAGCGATGAATTTTGGGCAGCCGAGCCACTTCTTGCCACTGCTCCTCGGCGTTTTCAAACCAGCGATCGCCATGGGCTTGACATTGGTCGGGTTCGTCGATGGCAATTAGAGTATTTTCGGTGAGATAGTCGAGCAGGGAAGCAGGGCGATCGAAGGCAAGTCCCAGGAATCGGCGCATTCCTTCCAGGGTTCCGGCTTCAAGCTGCTCCAATTCTTCAGGAGTCAGATGCTCGGCAGCTTGAGGCAACTGAGATTGCATCTGTGAGGCAATAATAGGACTGAAGGTGGTGGTGGTCAAAACCAGACGAGTGATGCTGTCGAGCGATCGCTGTGTTGAGGGATCAAACTCTCGAATCTGATCGAGTTCATCTCCAAATAATTCCAATCGTACAGGCAGTTCCGCCGCTACCGGGAACACATCCACAATGTCTCCTCGCCGACTCCACTGCCCCTCGGTTTCCACCAAAGCGACCCGCTCATATCCTAAGGTTGCCAGCTTTTGCCCCAAATCTTCCAGGCTCAACTCCATGCCTTTATCTAGCGTCAGGCAATAAGGATGAAACGCCTCCACAGGAGGTAAATGGGGCTGCAACGCTCGCTCAGTTGCCACGATCGCCAAAGCCTTATCGCCCGTGCCCTTAATCCCTAGCAAATCTGCTAAAACCTGGAGTTGCCCCCAGGTCATTTCTGCCTCTGAGTCAAACGGCTCGTAGGGCGAAGACTCTGACGTGGGATAAAAATGAACGGTTGCCCACCCCATTGCCTCAAGCTGTGCTGCCCAACGTCCGCCTTCTTCTAAGGTGGCAGTAACGACCAGTAGGCTCCGCTGTTGTGCCTGGGCCAGAGTCGAAGCAACCAGCCCTTTAGGAATGCGAGAAACCCCGTTGAGACTGAGCGATCGCTGCTCATTGAGCTTAGACAGCAGTTCGGTGGTCAGGGGCGATCGCCCAAGGGCACGGGTAATCGAAGAAAAAGCCATAGTCTGTACGCACCAGAGTCGAAGGAGGAGTCTTAATGTTTACTATTCTAGAAGGCAAGAGGAAAGTCAGGGCAGACTCTTCACCCTTCACCCTTTAACGACTACTATTCTCTAATAGTGCACCCCAATCCTGTTCTCCCATGATTTTCGATATTATCGTTGTGCTGCTTCTGACTATTGCTAACGGCATATTCTCAATGTCTGAGATGGCAGTTGTTTCGGCTCGAAAAGTACGCCTTCAGGAAATGGCTGAGAGAGGAGATGCTAAGGCGAAAGCTGCCCTAGCCTTAGCTAATTCGCCTAATCGTTTCCTTTCGACCGTGCAAATTGGTATTACGCTAATTACGATTTTGACTGGGGTCTTGGGCGGCGCAACGCTGGATGAACCCCTAGCAAAGGCGATCGCTCAAATTCCTCAGTTAGCGCCTTCTAGTGGGGCGATCGCTTCAACACTTGTTGTTATTGCAATCACCTATTTATCTTTAATTGTTGGAGAACTTGTCCCCAAGCGCTTAGCCCTCAACAACCCTGAAAAAATTGCTCTGACGATCGCCATTCCTATGCGGCTGATGGAACGCCTCACCGCTCCGATCGTTCATTTGCTGGGTCTGTCAACCGACTTGTTGTTGAAGTTAATGGGTAGCAATATTACCTCGGACGAACCGCAAATCACTGAAGAAGAAATCAAAGTCCTCATGCGTCAAGGCACGGCAGAGGGAACATTCGACGCTGCCGAACAAGATATGATTGAGCGTGTCTTTAGCCTGGGTGATGAACCCGTGAGTGCCCTAATTACACCCCGGTTAGATATTGTCTGGCTTGACCTTAATGATTCTCTAGAGGTGAACCGTCAAAAAATGACCGAAAGCCGTCACAGTCGCTATCCTGTTTGCCAAGAATCGTTAGACGATGTGCTGGGCATTATTCATGTTAAAGATCTACTAGCACAAAATAATCAAGCCATTGATCTAGCTTCTGTGTTACATCAACCGCTTTTCCTTGCCGAAAGTACCCATGCGCTCAAGGTGCTAGAACTCCTGAAGAAAACAGGGAACCAACTAGCATTAGTCGTCAATGAGTACGGAGTAACTCAGGGGTTAGTGACCCTGAATGATGTTGTAGAGGTCATTATTGGAGATATTCCATTTGAAGACGAAGAGCAAGAGAAAGAAGCGATTCAGAGAGAAGATGGCTCTTGGCTGATGGATGGTCGGCTCTCAATTAACGAATTTAAGGAACTTCTAAATATTGAAGAACTTCCCGGCGAAGAACGGGACAATTACCAGACATTAGGAGGCTTTGTAATCACGCAGTTAGGACACATTCCTAAGTCGTCTAATCACTTTGTATGGGATGGTTTTCGGCTAGAGGTGATGGACATGGATGGGAACCGAGTCGATAAGGTTTTAGTCGTTCCGCCGTCACCCGTTCAAAGAACGGAGGAGAGCTAGGGTGATGCAACGCTACTGGATTGTTTTAAAGAGATTTTGGTCAACGGCGATCGCCGCCGAATTAGAATACCGCGTTAACTTTGTTCTCGCCAGTCTCACCAGTTTAGGCAGTCTCATCGGCAGCATATTTGGCTTATTTCTCTTCTACCAAACAGGCTACACGTTCCAAGGCTGGAGTTGGGAAGAGGCACTGATTGTGCTGGGCGTATTCACCACGCTCCAAGGCTTTTCAGCCACTTTTCTAGCCCCCAATCTCAACCAAATTGTCAAACAAGTTCAGGAGGGCACCTTAGATTTTGTCTTACTCAAGCCCATTAGCTCCCAGTTTTGGCTTTCTGCCCGCACGGTTTCGCCCTGGGGCGTGCCCGACTTGCTCTTTGGATTTGGCATGATTGGTTATGCAGGCAGTCGCTTGGGTGTAGCTCCGATCGCCTATCTTTTCGCTTTGATTCCATTGATATTTGGATTTCTAAGCCTTTACAGCCTGTGGTTCATGTTAGGAGCAACCAGCATTTGGTTTGTCAAAATCTATAATGTTACTGAAGTACTGCGCGGCTTGCTAGAAGCGGGACGATTTCCGATGGCGGCTTACCCGGTAGGGTTCAGATTTTTCTTTACGTTTGTAGTGCCTGTGGCTTTTCTGACAACGGTTCCGGCTGAAGCCTTGTTGGGTCGAGTGGCGATCGGTTGGATTGTCGGCGCAGGAGGATTGGCGATCGCGCTGTTGATTTTTTCTAATGTGTTTTGGCGATTTGCGCTTCGGTTTTATACCAGTGCTTCGAGTTAAATGTAGGGCAGAGCACTTCAAGAGTCCTAAAGCTACACTAATAGCAATCTTCTACAAATGGCGGAGGGCGATCGATGGTGGCTACAGTTAATCGGGCAGACCGAGTCATGTTGTATAGCGTAAGTTGGGAACAGTTTGAGAACATCTTAGAAAACCTGGGAAATCATCGAGCGGCTCGGATTGCTTACGACAATGGAACATTAGAAATTATGACACCCTTACCAGAACATGAGTACTTCAAAGAAGTTATTGGTACTGGCGTGCAGGACATTGCCGAAGAATTAGAAATTGATTATGAAAGCTACGGTTCAACTACCTGGCGAAAGCAGATCAAGATGGCAGGGTTAGAGCCAGATAACTGCTTTTATTTTCAAAATGAAGCGATCGTGCGGGGTCGGCTAGACCTTGACCTGAGCAAGGGCGATCCTCCTCCTGACCTGGCATTAGAAATTGACATTACTCACAAATCTCTCGATCGCTTTCCAATTTATGCTCGATTAGAAGTGCCCGAACTGTGGTGTTATGACAACGGCGAACTAAAAATTTACCATCTGCGAGATACCACATATGTTGAAGCTGAAACCAGCTTAGCTTTACCACAACTGCCCATAAAAGAACTGCCCCAAATTATTGAACGCCACCGCGCAGAAGGACGACGAACAATACGAAAGGCAGTACGAGTTTGGGCAAGAGAACAGGCTAGGCAATAGAGAAAATGAACTGATAGTATCAGAGTAACTAAGCTTCTATTGCCTTAAAATTATGCCTTAAAATTACATTCGAGAGAGAGCCAAAATCTTAGCAACCTTATTGCCTTGCAGACCGTCCAATTCGTCGATACTAAGCCAGCCTTCCTTGACTAAACCTGCAAAAACAAACATGAGTGCTGGATAGCGGTAGTCATACTTTCCATCAATCTCGTGTCTCTTAGCACTTAACAAATCATGTAAACGCCACAGATCATCAGGCTTCTCAATTTGGTTCGAGCTTTCTCGAACTGCTTGCATTAAACCCGTAAGTTCTCGTTCATAGGCTTTATTAAAGGCTGTTTGAGCAACGTTCTTTTCTACATCAGTCCAATCGGTATTAAGTGCTGGCATTGTTAAAGTTAAATCTATGAATGTTATAGTATTGTAACGAATTTTTTAATGGGTTTCAAACCTAAATATAAAAATTTCCTGACAGGTTAAAAAACAAAAGAACGCCCTCTATACGAGAACGTTCCTATCTATTACATGAGCTAATATTTAGCGAGCTAAATTGAGAAGTTCTTTGGGTGAAGCTAACAAGTCAATGGCAACAAAATAGATTTTGTTATCTGGGCTAAGCAAGAAACGCCATGCCATGTTCATACCTACCCCTGCACCAAACCAAGCAGTTTGCACCTTGCCTGTTACTTTAATTTGAGTGTACCCATCCTCAGCAGGCTCAATCACACCACGCTCAGGTAGAAGCTTGAGGTTCTGGCATTCTTCTCTAAAAAACCTCAAAACAGCATCGCTGCCTACAATGGGTCTTTTGAAGGGGGGTTGTAGCGCACCGTCGGGAGCAAACAATTTGATGAGTTCATCAAAATCATTGGCATTCATGTTGTTCATGTAGCTGAGAATCGTGGGATTATCAATGCCTTCAATGGTTACTTTAGTCCGCTCTGCCATTTCTCTAGGAGCTACCACAGGCTCGGCAACTGGGGTGTAACTGCCCATTTTCTGCGGGTCAAACCCCATATCTAAAACGGTGTTGCGTAACACTGTAATCTGTTGCCCCTGATCCAGTTCCCGAATCACTTGCAGCACGGCTGCGGCATTGGCAGAGAGCTGGTAACCTGGTGGAATGGGCGCAACGGTGCCATCTTCCATCCATTGACCCAACTGATACCAAAAACCCAGCTTAATGTTTGCGCTCCAAGTACCATAGGTACGACAAATAGGGGTGTCTGCATGGTTTGCCAGGTCGCACATAACTTGCGTTTGTTCAGCAAAGCTCATTTGCTTGATTTGGTTCATGGTGCCTTCGGCAAACTGCATACTTGCTGCACCAGGAGCCGCAACTGTGATAGTTGTACCCATTTCGAGATAGGCAAACCAAATCCATGCCAGTTGGTCTTCAGCGCTAAGCTGGTTGAATCTGGCGATCGTGGCGGGCACAACATCAGCAGAGAGAGTGCCGGGGAAAATACCCCGAGCTGAGTCAATGGTAAATGGCATAGACTTCTACCTTATTAAGTTGCAAAGAGAGTGGAATCAAAGCGACAAACCGCATCAGTTTACCGCAAGCTTAGGCTTTATGAATAGCTCGTAATTAAATGTAACTTGATATGTATAAATATTGCAACCACTTGATATTTATGCATATCAGTGGTAAAAGCTCATACTCGACGGAAGCTATCAGCTTGGGGGGAACGATCGAGCATCTCTTGCGTCACTGCTAAATAACGAGCTAAATACCCGATCGCGAGAAGCCTGCACGTCAGCAAAGGCAGTGCTATTGCCCGGTTTTCAAATGCTTAGTGCTGAAGAGACTTAAGAGAGGTTTTTATGCTGAATAGTTCCAATCGGGTTGCCGTGACTACGCTCAATCAAGCTCGCAACCTTGGCAATTTGACTGGAGATACGACTTACTCCCAACAAGGAGAAGTTAATAATGGATCTCATGAACTATTTAAGTTTAAGCTTTCTCGTAGCAGTTCGATCAACTTATCTCTGGGAAATTTGAGTAGTAAGGCCGATCTACGGTTACTCAGTGAGAGCGGTAAAGAAATCAAGCGTTCTACTCAAACTAATCAACGCAGTGAGTCGATCAAAAGCCGATTAGGTGAAGGCGAATACTATGTCCAAGTCTCTGCTGCTGGAGAGGGTACCCGCTATCAGCTAGACATTGAGGGATCAGGGCGATCGATTGATGCAGGGAATGACATTAGAAACGCTTTAGATACTGGAATTTTAAGCGGTGCAACTCGTTCCTATAAAGGGCGAGTAAGCAGCCGAGATAAAGATCTTTATCGGTTTAATTTATCTGAGAAGGGAAACATTAATCTGTCATTAAGTAACTTGCGAAGAGACGTAGATCTTAGTCTATTAGACAGGAGAGGAAACGAGATTTCTCGCTCTACTAGTGATGATTCAACTAATGAATTGATGAACGAAGCATTGAACGCAGGCACCTATTTTGTACAGGTTTCTCGGCTCGGTAATTTGCGGACAAGCTATGAGTTAAAGCTTTCGGCAGATGGCTCAGGCGGCTTGCCAGGGACTTCATCAGGCGGCTCGACAGGTAACTCAACGGGAAACACAAACAGCGGCAGTTCTGGCTCGTTATTGTCTGCTGAGTTAGTATCGGCAACTTTCTCGCGTAGCGATCTAGTGGGGGGAGCCGATCGCGAGGATACTTACCGCTTTAGCTTGAGCAAATCGGGTGTTTTTTCGGCTGATGTCACAGGTTTAGCAGGAAACTCTACCGTTCGTTCGGTGCAAGACAGTAATAATAATGGGGCGATCGATGCGGGAGAAGTTTTATCTAGCAACAAAGCTATCCGTCGATTCCTTAACAGTGGCACCTATTTTCTGCAAGTTGCCAGTGATAACAGCCAATCTTTGAGCTACCAAGTTAATACTAACCTGACCGAAGTTGCTTCAAACAGCACTGCTATCAAAGTGACAAAAACCAACCGCACTAATTCAAATGGTTTAGCCGAACTTCAGGTTTCTCTGATGAGGGATGGAAAACTAATCGACTCGATCGCCGCTGTATCCGGACAACCCAGCAGGCAATCTTTCCGCACCGCAGAAATCAGCAAAGCTGGTTCGGCAGAACCATTACCCGAAGGCTATTGGACATTGGGCAGCGTAGAATGGGCAAGTGGAATTAAGGGGGATGAGTCTAAAAGTTGGGCGGATTCGGATGATGGAGTAGGCCCTGCTTGGGTAGGGATGCAACCAACTTATCGAACTGAACGGAGCGCCATTGGGTTCCACCTTGATAATAATTCCTACATCTATCCGGGAACCGTCGGCTGCGTGGGTATTCTCAACAAGTCTGACCTGCGGAAGTTTGCGAGTTGGTTTGATAATTATGATGCGCCTAAAGTGGCGATCGTCGATTGGGGATTAGGTACGGTTGAGGTTTAGGCGCTTCGAGCGGTTTAGAATAGAGACGGCAAACTGATCAGATGATCCAGAACAGGTGGAGAAATTAACGATGCCTGTCAAGTTCCGCTTAATCTCAGAGGATGTCTAAGAAGTATCAAAGATTCTTACACTCGCCCCCCACCCCCCCATTCTGGGGGACTTCCGAACCAATGCTCCTTCA
Source organism: Timaviella obliquedivisa GSE-PSE-MK23-08B (assembly GCA_019358855.1). NCBI lineage: Bacteria > Bacillati > Cyanobacteriota > Cyanophyceae > Oculatellales > Oculatellaceae > Timaviella > Timaviella obliquedivisa. The sequence continues at coordinate 349,666 of JAHHII010000003.1, forward strand.
AAGTCCCCCAGAATGGGGGATTTAGGGGACGGATCAGATAGCAATCTAGACTTCTCAGACATCCTCTCAGTTCATGACTATTATAAAATGGCGGAAGCAGAAATTTTTCGCCCCGATGAGCGAGTCGAATTTATTGCAGGACAAGTGATTCCAATAGCAGCAAAAGGAACGGCGCATAGTGCTGCAATTACGCGCGTTAATCGGTTGCTGAAAAGTCGATTGGGCGATCGCATTCTTTTGCGACTACAAGACCCGATTGAGCTAGATAATTATTCTGAACCAGAACCCGATATTGCACTCGTTAAACCAGATCCATTTGACTACGAAGATCACCATCCAACTGCTTCAGAAGTATTTTTAATCATTGAAATTGCTGATAGTAGTCTTAGAGGATGTCTGAGAAGTCTAGATTGTTATCCGATCCGCCCCCTAAATCCCCCAGAATGGGGGACTTTGAAGGAGGAGTGGTGCGGAAGTCCCCCAGAATGGGGGGTTGGGGGGCGAGTGTAAGAATCTTTGATACTTCTTAGACATCCTCTTAAATACGACTGCGAAGTCAAGGCGATCGCCTACGCCAAGTCTGGTCTTTCCGATTATTGGATACTGGACGTAATCGCCCGAAAACTGCACGTTTTCCGATTGCCTAGCCCAGCCGGATATCAGAGTGAAACTATTTTGTTGGAAGAAATTATTGTTTCACCACTCGCGTTTCCCGATTGTGAAATAAGGATTGAAGAAATGTTGCGTCTAAGAAGTGAACGATAGAAAAGGCGATCGTTGCTTTCTCGCTACTCTGGCGGCTTCGGCATTTCAGCCGGAAGGCTAGGAACTGCTGCGGGTAAGGTCAGTGTTGCGCAAACCTTTGGCTCTCCATTAGGCATAATTGCACCGCAAAAGTTAGTTCTGTCTAAATGTACATTACTAAAATTTGTTCGAGTCAAATCTGCATCTCTGAATGTGACTGAGGTTAGATTAGTATCGGTTAAATTTGCCTCTTCTAGATTGGCTTCTCGCAGGTTAGCATTCGTTAAATTAGCATGGGTCAGGTCGGCTTGATTTAGGTTTGCACTCCTTAAATTTGCCCGAGTCAAGGTTGTTTCTCGTAGATTAGCTTGCTGTAAGTTTGCATCTCTTAAGTTGGTATTGGTAAGGTTTGCACCTTCTAAGTTTGCGCCAGTTAAGTTTGCACCACTCAAGTTCATTCCGCTTAAATTAGCGTTACTCAGATCGTTCCCCGATAGATTTGCGTTGCTAAGATTAAGGCGACGCAAATCTGTTCCTTTGAGATTAACTCCTTGCAGATTTGCTCCTTCCACATTGGCTCCACGCAGCGAGCTTCCGCCCAAATCCACACTGTGCAAATCTGCTACAAATAAATCAGCGCCCCGCAGAATAGTAGCGTTGAGGTTTGCCCCCGACAGATATGCTGCGGAAAGATCAGCCCGCCGCAGATTGGCACTAGCTAAATTAGCGCCATCTAAATAAGCTGCATGAAGATCGGTGCGGGTTAAGTTTGCTTGGCTTAAATCTGCGTTGCGCAAGTCTGCTGCGCGTAAACTGCCCCGCTCGACATTTGCCGAATTTAGCGTTGAATTGCGCACATCGGCAATAAATAAACTTGCACCTTGCAAATTGGTTTGATTGAAGTTGGTACCGCTTAAAGAAGATCCTTCTAAGTTAGCGTCTTGCAGGTTTGCCCCTTGCAGGTTCGATCGCCGTAAATCTGCGCCCTCTAAGTTTGCACCGCGTAAATCGGCTTGCTGAAGATCGCGATCGCTACCCCCATCGGTCACTAAATCACGCACTAATAACCAGCGTTCTTCCAATACGGTCAAAATGCTCGTTTGTAGATGATCGAGCCGCGCTCCTTCGAGTTGAGCACTCTGCAAGTTGGCATCTTCTACATTGGCATTACGGAGGTCTGCTCCCCGTAAATCGGCATCGCGCAAGTATGCGCCACGTAAATCGGCTCCGTTCAAGTTGGCTCCACGCAAATCGGCTCTCTGTAAATTCGCTTGCCGCAAAAAGGCTCCTTGTAAATCGGCATCGCGCAAATTGCAGCGGGCACATTGGCGGGTGGCTTGAAGCTGCACCAAGTCGTTAGGATTAAGTGCCTGTGCTGGAAGCGCAAGGGGCAACAGAAGAAGAGCGATCGCCAAGGATTTGTAAAACATGATGACGGGTAAAGGGTTGGACTTTTAGCCGATAGACTTTGGAGTTTATCTAGTCTAAATTTTGAAGTCTATCGTCTTAAGGTCTAGGGTTTCTATGGAACGCCTTCAGTGGTTAGGGTTGGTCGCGGCAATGAATTTGTTTGGACAAGTTCCCGCCATGGCAATAAATCAGCCAGGAATAAATCAGCCGGAGACGAATCAGCCTGTGCTATTAGCAAAGCAACCTCAGGAATTTGATGCCTTGCAGGATTTTAGCTACTGGTCAAATCTTTGCCATTTGCAAACCGATACGGGCGTTTATGATCAGGCATTGGAAGCTTGCAAAAAAGCGATCGCCATTGAACCCGAAGATTCTGGAATTTGGGCAGACCACAGCGAGATTTTACTCAAGCTGAAGAAGTATCCTGACGCGATCGCTTCTGCCGATCAAGCGCTGGTATTTAATCCCAAAAACTCCCTCGCTCTGACGTACAAATGCATGGCATACGAGGCATTAAACGACAATGATAAAGCTTTAGATATTTGCACCGAAGCCCTCCGTGTTGACGGCGCTTGGGGACGGAAATCACCCGCGATCGCTTGGCTTCATCGGGGCATTATTCTTGCCCAAAAACAGAACTATGAACAAGCCGTTATTGCCTACGATCGCGTGCTGTTGATGGAGCCGAAAGAGTCAATTACTTTAGCCTATCGCTGTGCTTCGTTAACCGAACTGGTGCAGTATGAATTAGCCATGGCAAGCTGCACTGAAGCCATAGAAGGAAACGGCAACTGGGGCGATTTGTCGGCTGCATTTGCTTGGCTGACTCAAGGTAAACTACTGACCCGCTTAGGGCAATATGCCGAGGCGATCGGAGCTTATGACAAGGCGATCGCCATTGATCCGAACAGTGCAATTACCTGGGCAGGACAAGGCTATGTACTAGAAAAATTACGTCGCTATGAAGAGGCATTGACCTCCTACAATCGTGCCGTACAAATCAAAGCAGATTACACGATGGCACTAGTCGGTCAATGCAAAATGCTCAACAAAACACGACAGTATGAACCCGCTGCGGCTGCCTGTGACTTGGCGATACAAGGAGATGGAACCTGGAGAGAAAGTGGCATCGCTGAAGGCTGGACACAGCGCAGTATTGCCCTAACGGGACAAGGTAAATACGAAGATGCAATGGCGGCAGCAAATCGGGCGGTAGGCATCCGAGAAGATTACGCCGAAGCTTGGAATTATCGAGGCGTAATCTTCTGGTATTTGAAGCAGTATCCAGAAGCGATCGCCTCTATTCAGCGAGCCGTCTCTTTAGATCCCACCTATGCTCAAGCCTGGGCAAACCAAGCCGCCGTACTGCGAACCTTAGCACAGTATGAATCGGCTCTTTCTGCATACGATCAAGCCATTCGCATTGATCCACAAAATGATGAATTTTGGGCAAATCGCAGCGTTACGCTTTGGTCACTTTCTCGTTATGATGAAGCGATCGTTTCAGCCGATCGCTCCGTTCTACTGAATCCTAATTCGACGCAAGGCTGGTATAACCGAGGCGTTGCACTTTATGCCCTAAAGCGGTACCCCGAAGCGTTAAATGCATATCGTAAAGTCACTGAGATTGATTCCCAAAACGTGAATGCTTTGACAGGAGCGGGAATCGTATTGGTGCAACTCAAACAATACGACGAAGCCAAGAAAACCTTAGAGGCAGCGTTGGCAATTAATCCTGAATTGGCTTTAGCCCAGACAACTCTCCAGACCGTGCTCCAAAAGCAACAACAGCAGTTTATGGAGCAACAGCAACGTCAGCAAGAACAGATCATGCAACAGATTTTTCAGCCTGAGAGGTAAGGTAGCTTGAGGGATAATGTAATTCACCGTGCTAAGGCTTTGACGGCTCGTTAGCCGATCCATGCGAAGCAAACTAAGGGAGTTGCGTGAAAATAAAACACCAGTGAAATGCATTGACTTTTCAGCCTTCTAAATCCCCCATTCTGGGGCAGGGACTTCCGAACCTTTCAAAGTCCCCCAGAATGGGGGATTTAGGGGGCGGTTCGGGGCGTTATTGAATTGCAACTCCCTAAGTACTTCCAGTCGATTCAATTCGTCCCGAACAATTCGACATACCGAATTACAAATTCATTGGCTGCCTGAATTGTCTACTCTTACCGAGCAGTTTGACAAATTTACCTGCCAGAAAATTGCTCTGAGATGTCCACGACTACTCACCTGTTATCTTTTTTTCGTAACTGTGCCTATTATGGCTTGCACCTAAACCGAGTGCCAATTGCCTCAGAGGATGTCTGAAGAAGTATCAAAGATTCTTACACTCGCCCCCTAAATCCCCCATTTTGGGAGACTTCCGAGCCACTCCTTCTTCAAAGTCCCCCAAAATGGGGGATTTAGGGGGCGGATTGAGATAGCAACCTAGACTTCTCAGACCACCTCTCAGATAGAAAAAGCCGTTTTGCCTTTCCATCCAAGCAACCCGAACTGAAACAACCTGATCGTTATTACTGAAAAAGCTGATGTTACTTCCGACAAAACCGTCGTTACCAACATAGAAGTTGTCATTGCCACCGCATCTGGTGACATTAGTACCGCTAAAACGATCGTTACTTGCATACAAGCAGTCGTTGCTTTCACACAAACAGTCGTCAGGAATAATAAAGCGATCGTGACCAACCGTGAAGCGATCGCTACTAACGGTAAAGCCCCAGTAAAGTTGATTTGTGCGATCGCCACCCCAAAAAGCTCAGATAGAGCGCAGTCAAACAGCTTGCTTCAACCTGCCATGACACAGGTCATCCCATCCGTACCCTACTTCAGCACAATCGTCAGCTTGCTTAAAGATCTTTATCGAGAAACCACGTTTTTTCTGTGCGGTTCGCTGAACCGGAAGCAGGTATACACCAGCCATGCTGGTCTTATTCACCTTTATTGCAGGACTGCATTTATGACTCGCAAAAAACGTACTTCTCGGATGCTCGAAAAAGCTGAACTCCGTTCTGCTGGATTGAAAGCCATTGATCCAACCATCGATTTTGGCGATGCTCGGACAATGACTAATCTCACCACCCAGATCGAACGACTCCGCACCAAAATCGACTCTTACAATACTGCCCTTGCCATCATCGATTCCTCCAAAACTGAAATTGAAGCATTGGAGAAAAACCTGGGCGATCTAGCAGACCAGATGTTAATTGGGGTCGCATTCAAATATGGGAAAAACAGCCGCGAATACGAAATGGCAGGCGGTGTGCGCAAGAGCGAGCGAATTCGCAGGAGTACGGTAAGCCGACTGAAAGCCGGAGCAGAAGAGCAACCTGCTAGCAGTGGTAGTGCTCAAGCAGTATAGTATTCCATTAACCCAATGGCGATCGCGCCTCGCAGTCTGAAACCCTAATTCAGACTGCGATCGCCGATTTTAGCACCTCTTGCCGATCTAGCTTCTGCGGCATGACTTCTCTTGACAGCAGGCGGTGATTGGTACAACCAAATACTTTGTTCCTATTCCACTGTGACACTCTTTGCCAAATTCCTCGGCTGATCCACATCCAAGCCGCGCCGTGCCGCAATGTGATACGCCAAAAACTGTAAGGGAATGACGGTTAAAATAGGCGACAGAAGTTCTTCCACCGCAGGCACAGGCAGCAAATCATCAAACACCTCGATCGCTTCTGGGTCGCCCATGGGGGTCACGCCAATTAAGCGGGCATCTCTGGCTTTGGCTTCTTGGGCATTGGAAAGACATTTTTCGTAAACCGTTCCAGGCATCGCGATCGCGACTACGGGCACTTTTTCGTCTAACAGGGCGATCGGCCCGTGCTTCATTTCACCAGCCGGATAGCCCTCGGCATGAATGTAGCTGATTTCCTTAAGCTTCAATGCGCCCTCTAAGGCGATCGGGAAATTAATACCCCGCCCTAAAAAGATAAAGTCTTGGGTATCGGAAAAATGGTGAGCCAGTTGTTCGACGTAGCGTTCCTGAATTTCTAGAATCGATTCAATTTGTGCCGGGAGTTGGCGCAGTCCAGTCAAAATTTCTTCCAGGCGATCGAGCGCGATCGTTTGGCGACGATAGGCTAAATCGATCGCCAGGAAGTAAAACGCCATTAGCTGAGCGGTAAAGGTTTTGGTCGCCGCTACCCCAATTTCCATGCCTGCATGGGTATCAATTAAATAGTTAACTAGACTACCTAAAGTACTATCAGTGCGATTTGTAATGCCCAGGAGCTTGGGTAAGAAGCGATCGCCCTTAACAATTCGCCGCTTTTTCTCCATTTCCAGCGCCGCCAACGTGTCAGCCGTTTCGCCCGATTGAGTCACACCCATGATCAGCGTGTTAGCAGTTAATGGCGGCGGCGCATATTTAAACTCTGAGGCATACTGCACCTGGGTCGGAATTTCTGCCAATTGCTCCAGTAGATATTTACCGACCAGACTGGCGTGCCAACTGGTGCCGCAAGCCACGATTTGAATTTGATCCAGGTTTTCGTAAAATTCGGCGGGTAGGTCGAGGTTGATCGGGGCATCGGTGGAGGTAGCAGTCCAATCAGGGTTAGCAAAGGCTTCCAGGCAAGCGCGAACGACTCCGGGCTGCTCAAAGATTTCCTTCAGCATGAAGTGTTTGAAGCCCTGCTTTTCGACCAGAATAGGATTCCAGTTGAGGGTGCGCGGTGCTTTTTTGAGGCGATCGCCCCCAAAGTTATACACGGTCACACCTTCAGGAGTCAGCCTGGCGAGTTCGCCGTTTTGCAACGTCAGCACCGTTCGGGTGTGTGCCACCAATGCAGGTGTATCGGATGCACAAAAATACTCGCCTTCTCCATACCCGATCGCCAACGGAGCCTGCTGCCGCACCACAATAATTTCATCAGGGTAGTCTGCATTGATCATTGCCAACGCAAACGCACCCTTCAACTCGTTCACCGCTAACCGAGTTGCCTCTAAAAAGGACAGCGGTTGATCAGCAGGTAAATTCTTTAAGCACTCCGCGATCAAATGGGGGATGACCTCGGCATCAGTATCCGACCGAAACTCATGTCCTTTGACTTTCAATGCTTCGCGCAAGTCTCGGTAATTTTCAATAATTCCATTTAAAACTACTGCAATTCGTTGGGCAGTATCCATATGTGGATGGGCGTTATATTCCTCGGGTTTGCCATGGGTTGCCCAGCGAGTATGCCCAATTCCAATGCTGGCAGGATTTTCCCAGCCCGCCATTTTATCTTCTAAGTTTTGCAGTTTGCCTTTGGCTCGAACGCAGTGAACCTCGCCCTCTAACAACGTAGCAATGCCCGCAGAGTCGTAGCCCCGATACTCTAGCTTTCGTAAACCCTCTAGCAAAATTTTGCTGGCTGCTTGGGTGCCAACGTAGCCGACAATTCCACACATGGGGCGGTACTCCTGGTAAGGGGGTTTAGCTAGTAAAACACTATCGGTTCACTAGTTTACGGAATACCCTGCCCAAATAAAATTAATCCTGCGAAGGCAGTCGGCATTCCTGCTATTAGCACAAGGGCAAGACGGGGATCAGCCCTCATTCCTTCCAGGGGAGTGAGCATCCTAACGAGTAAGGGCACCACTAAGGCTTTGACCCTACATGGGTTCGATCGCTTGAATCAACCATTGACCGTTCTGCCGAACCAAAGTGTAGCGAATTTGCAAGTTAGCAGGGTTAGAGGCAGTAGGCACAAGCTTGCCATCTGCATAAACCTCTTTCTCTTCAATGACCTTTGCCTCAACGATCGCCTGGTCAGGGTTATCGGGACTGAGTTCTACCGAATCTACGGTGACATCAGAATGCTCGTACTTTAGGTAAGAATTGCCAACCTTCTCTGGATCTGCCCAAGATTGCCATTGGCTCAGTGCCGAACCAACCAGCGCCTTAGGCAACTGATCGGTGGCATGGGTTTCGCCCATGGCGGCTGCTTTAACCGTTAGCCAATTCTTGATCACGGTCAAGGCGCTTCCAGTAGTCAACGGCTCCGAAGCCGATGGAACAGGCTGAGACACCCTGTTGGTAAGAACAGGTTGGAGCTTCTTTAACTCAGGGATCACAGGAGGAGCCGTAGAACTAGAGGCTGCCACTGCTGGCTGAGTCGATCGCCCATTCAGCAGCCAGTTTGTTAAAAACGCCACTAGCAAAACCCCAACCATACTGAGGGCTGCCAAAAACAGGAGGCGATCGAGCCGTGGAGAGCTTGGATTACGCCTCACCCGATCAGTAGGAGGCACGGGGGTAGTGCGTCGTGAGCCATTGTCATCGTTGCCCCGCCCGTTAGCTCGTAACGAAACATCGTTGTTTTCTAAGCGAGTGAATGGCTCACTGGTACTGGATGAAGCGATCGCCAAATCTGTGTTGTCGGTTAATGGGGGTGGCTCGACCAAAGCAGTCTGGGAACTATTGGCAGGATGCCCTGCATACTCTTGTCCCTGCTCTGTTGGCTTCAGTCGAGGCTCAGAAAGGGCTGTCACAGTCGATCGAGGGGAACGATAGGCGGTTTCGCGGCTCCGAATCATGCTAGGACTGGGGGCTGTTTCAGCAATTGAGTCAGGCAGAATTGCAGGCTGCGGTTCGCCCGGTAGCTCTTCTAGATAAGCCTGCACATCCTCATCAGCAAAATATTCTTTGAGGGAAGCTTGTTTTTGGGCTAGATCGAGGAAGTGGGGAAAGACCTCATTTTGTAGCCAGCGCTCGCTGTAAAGACATAGCCCCGGCAGCAGATCGGGCGAACCTTGAGAATGCTCTCGAATAAAGGCGATCGACTCAATTTCTTGACTTAAATCTAGGGCAAGGCTCGCTTCTTCGGTTTGTCCTAAAAGCAGCGCACAAACGGCTTGCTCAAGATGCACATCTTGACGACTACCCAGCCGCGTCAACATTTGCTTAGCACGACGCACCAATCCAGGTTGACGTTGAGCAAAACCACGTGCCAACAGCGCGTAAACCGCCAAATAAGTTGCGACTGCTGAAGGACGACGGGATTCTTTTTCAAATAAGGCGTGCTGTTCTGCCGAGGTGAGATAGCTCCGCAACTGCTGAATGAATCGGAGAAAATCATCCATACTCAGCCCAGACTGGTCATCCCCAGTCCCGTCCATTCCTTCCCGTTCTTCTAACATGTCTGAGAGGAGCATTAACCCCTGCTCACGTTCTGCCTTGTGGTCTTCGGGAAGGGCAACTAGCTCTAAAATGCGGTAAGGACGCAACTTTGATAAATCGGAGTACATTTCGCCGCGAATGTTGGCAAATAGTCCTGCTTGTAGAAGAACATCTTTGCCAGTCGCTAGAGCCTCGGCGGCATTTTCGTACCGTCCTTGTTGCCATTGCTCTCGCCCTAGCTCCAAACAGGCGAGGGCAACGGTCAGGGTAATATCAGCAGCAATGATTTCAGAGTTGCCTGTCTCGTAGGAGTGATTTCCTAAATAGGGTCGTCCTAATTTAATGACTAGCTCATACTCTCCCATTTCCAGCAAAATCAGGAGAGCACCTACCCACTGGTGATCTTGAATTTCAATGCTGGAGGTGTAAAGATCGACAGGCTCTAAAGACGTGGATGTATAGGCTATGCCGTTCTCTAGACCGTCTTCTAGATTTGTCTTTGTTTCATCAGGCAGATCGTAAGACCGAGTTAGAAAGTTTGCGTCGTAGGCTTGGCGCTGAGTCGGGTCAGATAAAACCGCGAAGGCTTCGTCAATCAGTTCCCGTCGAGCAGCGATCGCCGTTTCAGAAAATTCACGCCTAGGCAACTGCAACGTGCGATCGCGGTGAGCCTGCTGCAGCTGTTCAGCCGTCGCCTGAATTGGTAAGCCAAGAATTCGGTAGTAGTCTAGCGGAATTCGCACAATCCCTATCCCCCGCAACAATAAAAAATTAGAAACTAAACCTTTCCAACTATCGCGAACAAGCTTTGGCGGTAGTGGTTGACAATCTTAAAAAACTGAGAAACCCTAGAGTTCGACATGACTACTCAGCATAGACAAAAAACTGGAGGAAATCATACTTACACGTACCGACTGACTTAAAGCTGGCTTTTTTCTGATCTTTAAAGTCTCTCTAAATGCAATTTCACTAGGCTAATTATGCCAAACTAGGCGAGCGATTAAACAGAAACAGTAGCTAACTAACAGAGTATCTCAAGACTTTGCAGATATTTAAGGACGTTTGACAGGGTATTAAATTCCTTTACTATTGTCACTTTTGATCCATTCTAATGCCTGTTTCTTTCCAGCGGTGTTTACTTTTAACATCATAAAATTCTATGCGACAACATCCTCTCTTAAAAAATTAAATTAATTTTCAGGGACTCTTCTAGAACATTGCCAATCTTTAGGAGCAAGATTGATGAGTCATTGACGATGCACCTGACTCCTCGCCTCAAGAAGTCGCTTAAAAGTGACTTAGGCTCATCATTCAAGAGCGCCAAGAAGTAGCGCAAAAGACAATACTGAGTATTGATTTGTTACTCTTACATTCTTTATACGGGGTCACCCGGAAACTCATTCACTTGAACCCTGGCTAGCCTACCTCTATGCTCATAGAAGACAGACTGATTGAATTGCTTTATTAGGCCTTCAGGAAAGTTTACGATCTCTCCCTCATACTTGATTGTTTTGAAGCCCAAGGATACTAAATACCCATGATTCAGGAACGGATAATCCCAGTTTTGCCCTCCATCAACGCCATTACCCGAGAAGAAGGACTGGTCTTGTACAAAGACATGGTTTTGGGGCGTACTTTTGAAGACAAGTGTGCTGAGATGTATTATCGAGGCAAAATGTTCGGGTTTGTCCATCTCTACAATGGTCAAGAAGCCGTTTCGACGGGCGTTATTCAAGCGATGCGCCCTGGTGAAGACTACGTATGCAGCACCTATCGAGATCACGTTCATGCCTTGAGTGCAGGCGTTCCGGCTGGAAATGTGATGGCAGAACTTTTTGGGAAGGCGACTGGGTGTAGTAAGGGTCGGGGTGGCTCGATGCACTTATTTTCGGTCGAACATCGTCTGTTGGGGGGCTACGCCTTCATTGGGGAGGGGATTCCGGTGGCGCTGGGGGCAGCGTTTCAGTCAAAATATCGGCGGGAAGCGTTAGGTGATGAGAGTTCGGATCATGTCACAGCGGCATTTTTTGGGGACGGCACAACCAATAATGGTCAGTTTTTTGAATGCCTGAATATGGCGGCTCTCTGGAAACTGCCAATTTTATTTGTTGTAGAAAATAATAAGTGGGCGATCGGCATGTCCCATGAACGGGCAACTTCGCAGCCTGAAATTTATAAGAAAGCTAGCGTGTTTGGGATGCCTGGGATAGAGGTAGATGGGATGGATGTGCTGGCAGTGCGAACAGTGGCACAGGAGGCTGTAGCCCGTGCCAGAGCAGGCGAAGGGCCCACGCTCATTGAGTGCCTGACCTATCGCTTTCGGGGGCATTCGTTGGCTGATCCGGATGAGATGCGATCGAAGGAAGAGAAGGAGGTATGGTTTGCTCGTGATCCTATTAAAAAGTTGAATGCTCACCTGGTGGAGCATCACCTTGCTGATGCTGATGAACTGAAGGCGATCGATCGCGGCATTCAGCAGGATATTGAGGACGCAGTCAAGTTTGCTCTAGACAGCCCCGAACCTGATCCTAGTGAGCTTTACCGCTTTGTGTTTGCAGAGGACGAGTAATGCCTAACTCCATCATGTATTCTGAGGATGCTTATGTTTTGCTGGAACCGAACCAGCCAGAACAGTTTCTTTCGCCTGCTGAGCTATTGGAACGACTGAAAGCAGTTTTGGCAACTCGTCAAGATGACTTGCCAAGGGACTTGCAAAAGTTCTCTGACCTGGAGGTGCAGGCAAAATATTTGATGGAAACATCCTGCGAACTGGACGTTGAGCCAGGGCAGTATTTGCAGTGGTATGTGGTGCGCTTAGAAAAGTAAGAATTCTAAAAACACTGATCCCCACAACCTCAAAAATTTTGGGGATCACTGCTTAGCTTTTATAAATAAGATGACTTAGAAGTCGGCTGGCTCAGGCGCAAGGGGAACAGGTTCTACTAATCCAAGGTCATTGGTTGGGGCTAGAGCGGGTTCTAAATCCGGCAACGTCTGGTTGCGCCAACCCGCGATCGCTTCTTGCGCATCGGGGTAAACGGGCGTATTAGGCGGTACCATCTCGGCAGCAGCGATCGCTTCATCTAAGTTGCCTTCAGCGGCGCTTGCTAAAGCTATATCTAAAATCGCTTGACCCCATCTCCCGACTGCCTGCTGCGCCTGGTCATGAAGTTCAGGGCGATCGGTAGGAATGAGTCGGGCAGACGCGATCGCCCCATTAAAATTTTCAGCTTTCGCTCGAACTGACAGGTCACCGTGATTACGTCCGGCGCGTCCCTGTGCCATGTCTAAAATGACACGGCTCCAGCGATCGATATCCTGCTGAGCTTCCTCGTAAAAAGGCTGACCCGCCTTGATTTGACGAACTTTCTTGATGCCTTCCACAAAATCAGAAGCTTGGTTTTGTTGAGAAGTCTCTCGCACACGATTAATCATACTGCGAGCTTCGCTGAGCAAACCTCGATGAATCTGCGCCAAAGCCTGGTTGTAGCTGCCCTGACGCTGTGCCGGCGGGATTAGCTCAATTTGTTGCTTCGCCGTTTCAAACTGCTGCGCGTCGATCGCCGTCACCACTGCCGCCAGAGGTGAACCTGCCTCTGCTTTAATGTCAGGTAGATTTGTGGTGTCTAAAAAGCCAGAAGGAAGAGCGCTTTGAGCCTTAGGCGCGACGGGCACAGAGGGTGGCGGCTGAGTTAGAATGCCGCAGTTGCGCAGTAGAACACCAACCAATAAGACTGAGGCAATCATGCCACCCCAAGATAGAAGCTTCTGAATAAAAGGATCACGGGTAGAAACTTCTGGCTCCGTTGAAGCAGGAGTCTGAGGAATCGATCGCTCCTCAAGCGCCTCAAAAGATAAGGGATCAGCAGCAGGTAAACGATGCGGCGATCGCTCCAGCAAGGCGATAGAACTGCCTTGAGGTAAAATCGGCAACTGGGCAGGTTCACTTAAATTGACAAAGTTGGGAACCAAGAGCGGCGTGACTGTTCCTAGCGTGACTGCGGCTTGCTCGGGGACAATCAGCAAGTACTCTTTTTCAGGAGGAATAATGCTCAGGGGCTCCTGACGGGGTCGCCAATGGTGTTCGCTGAGTTGAGGAAGGCGATCTTCCAAGTATTGCTCTAACTGCTCCAACGTGACACAACCTTGATAGCGAATGGCTTCTACAACGGCCGAGGTAAACAAACCTTGCCGCAGCGCCAAGGTTTCGTGAGAAAACTGTTCGGGCAGGCATGATAAGAAGGTGGCAATGCCATATTGTTTGGCTAAAGCAGCGGTTTCTGCCCCCACACCTTCGCCAGTCAAGGCGCTTTGGCTACGGTTAATGTCCAACACCACAATAATGTTGTCGGTTGGGGCGGCATGGAGCAGGCGATAAATTGATTCCATGGGAATGCCCGTCGTTTCTACGTGCAACGGATCGCTATCCACAGGCATCAAGTAATCTCTGCCTTGAAACCGCATACCGTAGCCGCTGAAGAAACACCAGAGCAAGTCACTGGGGCGCAGAATTTGCTGGCAAATTTGGACAATCCGAGCTTGGATATTGCCTCGGCTGGGGTATGCCACATGGTCAGGGGTTAAAGCACTATCGGTCATTAAGAGGCAATGATCTGCTTCAAATCCACCGTCTGTGACCAAAAAGTCGCGGAACAACTGTGCGTCCCTCTGGGCGTAGATCAGCGGCTGGAACGATTGATACTGATTAATGCCAATTGCGATCGCCCAGTAATTTGCCATTCCTCAATCACCCCAAATTTCTTTAACGCAAAGTGCTTTAAAGATAGCTGACGATGCCGCGAGTGGATCAAGTTTCGGCAAGCTCCTTCTTGGCTACCTCATTTTTCTGGTTCTTGATCTCAAATCAGGAGAGATTAAGAGGGATTGACCCAGTCGTTTAAGTCTTGCCCCATGTTTTGCAAAAGTTGGTTAAGGTTAGGCAACACATCAAACCTTGCTCCTGCTAACCCTGACTCAGCCTGAGCGCGATCGCGGATTTCGCTGAGCTTTACCTGGAGTTGCTTAGCAATTCCTAAGGCATCTCTTTCTAGCTTAGAAATTTGCTGCCGCTGATAAAACTTTAGGGCAGCGCCTCGCAAAATTTGCACAGTCGCAGCTTCTCCTGGAGAACTTAGCATAAACTGGAACCGCAGTAATACTCTGCTCCGTTGATAGAGGTATTCAACTTCAACTTGCTCTGTTTTCTGAAGCGGCAGAAGCGGCAGTTGCGCCATCACTTTGAGTTGATCGATCACGGCTTGCAAAGTTGGGAATGTGAGATTTTCCATCACGGATTGCAATACGCCATCTTGGCTCCAGAGAATTCGTCCTTGGAGAGTGCCACATTCAAAGTACAGTCGCCCAATGCCGCTTTCAAGAACGCGGGCAAAAAGCTCTTGCAGCAAATCGTGAGATGGAAGGTTCGCCAGGGTTTCAACAGAGTTAGCGCTGTAGCGGGATTCAATATTGAGCGTTGGTAAAGGTGAAATGAGCGCTGGGGTATCAATACTTTGAGAGACTAGCTCTGGAATCGCGGCGGCAGTAGGGGAAACGGGTGCAGAAAAATTGGGTGCAGAAGGATCAGGTGCAGAAAGATCAAGGGTCTCAATTTCAGAAGGATTGGAATCGTCGAGGAGAAAAGTAAGACGATCGCCCGAATTAATAACTTTTTCTTTTTTAGCGCGAATGCTGGAACGGTAAGGGTTTGGCGTGCGACGGGGTTTTTTGGCGCTGTGGCTAAGATACGTAGTTAGAACAGATTGGTGGGCTTCTGAAGTGATGGGAAGAGACACTAAAGAATAATTGAGATAGGAGATGATGCGGCGGATATACTCGAACGCTACCTCATCTTCGGGGCTAACCATGCCCAGGTTAAGCTGATTGTCGTCTACAAAAAGTGGCAGCACTTGGTAGTAAAGGCACGCCTCGAAGGGCAATATGCCATCTATCAAGACAAACATTTGATCGAGGTTAATGCGATCGCCCAGTTTTTCCCAGGAAAAGCTAGGTGAAGATCCCTGCCGCAGTTGATCTAACAAGCGCTGTTGAACAGGCGCAGAAAATATCGAATCAGCATTCGAGGACGACATGGCAAAACCCGAAATTAACACAGATAAAAGATAGCGTTCCCAAAATTGCCCTCAAAATTGTCCCCAAAAAATTGTCCCTAAGTTTAGGAGGCGCTGCGTAACTCCTGGGCTGCCAAATAGAGCTTGCTCCATTCGCCCATTACCTGGTTTGCCTTAAGGTTATGGTGTTTGGCGATCGCTTGCATCGTTTGTCCTGCTTTGAGGCTATTGAGAAGCTGCTGTTGGAAAGTGTTGAGGGTTGACCAGTACTGCTGCCAGAGGTCGGGGGTTAACCCCAGGCTATGATCTTGTAACGAGGTTCCTAGCCAAACCGCTACCAGTTCCGGCTTGTGCTTGAAGCCAAAGACCCGAATGGCATGGTAGCTAATTTTTTCGCGCAGTCGATACACTTGCTTGATGGGCAGCTTTAAAGCTTGGGCGATCGCTTCTTGGGACTCGCCTTGGAGATGGAGTTGTAGCCACTGCGCTGCCACAGGTTCGACGTGTTCTGCCAAATAGTCCTGAAATTCTTGAGTGACGCTAGTACGGAGGGTTTGCTGCTCCTCAAAAGCTTGAGTTTCCTGATGCTGCATCATCGCCTGCCCATCTAGCAGGTTAACTGGATTCTCGGCATCATCAGGCGCAATTTCGTCAGAGACTAGCCGAATTAGTTCTCCAGTCGGCACATGGGTCATGCCACCCCGCTGACTACGCCGCAGGTAGTTGACGAAGCGAAAGACTAGAAGCGGTTGATTGCGGATGGGACGCAGACAATATTCTTCTAGGCTGGCAAGCATGAGGGCATTGCGGACGCGCGGGTTGGGGGTACATTTGGCGATCCATGCCACCTGCTGACGGATATAGGTATCGCTTTGCATCATCTCTTGAATGACTTCTTGCAAAACATCCATGACTGTACGACGGCGATCGCGGGAGAGCGCCACCCAAGTCCGAATTTTGCTACGGATCAAGAATAAGCTGCTGAGCCGTTGAATCAGCTGACGATAAGCCGATTCTTGCGAAACGCCTAAGTAGCGCTGCTGCAAAATGCGGTAGCGATAGTCCATTGCTTGTCGGGCAATGGTGACTTGTGCAGACGGCAAATCGCCATAGCGCTCCTCGTCCTCACCGATCAACCAAGCAATGATGCTTTCCCGGTCGGTCAATGAGAGTTGCGGACTCTCTGTTTGAATGCGCGATCGCCACTCTTCCTTAAATTCCTCAACCAATGCCATTGAGCAACCAATCCTTCTGCTGTGATTTCCCCTATCTTATATATCCCCTTCGGAATATCCTTCATTAAAGTTTCTCTAAGTTAGGTTCAGAGAGAAATTACCCCTAGGGGTGAGAAGTGGGGATGAGAGATTATCCTTCTTCAAAAGCCGCCACTAGTCGTTTTAGCGCTTCTGATATTTGACCCAGTTCGGTTAAAGCCGCATCATGATTTTCTGCCAAAGTTTGGATAGCATCGCTCAGGGCAAAGATTTGGTAGCCTTGTTGCTGCACCTGCGATGCTAACGCATCTACTTGGGCAGAGAGCTTGTCTACGGTTTCGGTCGTGGTTAGAACCGATTCTCCAATTTGTAAAACAACAGATTCTAGACGACTTGATTCAGCTTCCACTCTGTAAAAACCCTTAATGTAACAGTCTACTCAACATTTCTCCAGAGTACACTCTGCAAGCAGTGTTTATAATCCTGACGGCAGCTTTAATGCTGACCGTGCTCAATTACAAATACTTCCTCAGTAATAGCTCTAGCTTTTCTTTCGTTGCGGCTGGGGCTTTGTCTAGGGGAGTAATGATGGCAGACTTAAGGGCTGAGTGGGCTTCGGAAGAGGGTGGGTTTAGAGTGAGTTGGCGGACGGTTTCGCGGATAATTTGTTGAGCGTTAACCGCGTTTTTCATCAAATTGCCAATCACCATCTCGACAGTAACGTTGTCATGATCAGGGTGCCAGCAGTCGTAGTCGGTGACCATGGCAAGGGTCGCGTAGGCAATTTCGGCTTCGCGGGCAAGCTTGGCTTCGGGCAGATTAGTCATGCCAATAATGGTGGCACCCCAACTGCGGTAGAGGTTGGATTCGGCTTTGGTGGAAAAAGCGGGCCCTTCCATACAAACGTAGGTGCCGCCTTGGTGAAGGGTTAGGTCAGGGAGATTGAGGGTGGCGATCGCGTCACTCAGCACTTTTGCCAAGTGAGGACAAACCGGATCACCAAAGGCGATGTGAGCAATGATCCCCTCGCCAAAGAAAGTAGAGGCGCGATTTTTAGTGCGATCGATGAATTGGTCAGGGATGACCATATCTAAAGGTTTGGCTTCGGCTTTAAGAGAGCCAACCGCAGAAGCAGAAATGATGTACTCTATGCCCAGACTTTTGAGGGCATAAATATTGGCTCGAAAGGGAACTTCTGAAGGGGAAAGACTGTGGTTGCGACCATGGCGGGCTAAAAACGCGACTGAGGTGCCGTCTAGTTCTCCAACGATTAAAGCATCTGAAGGAGCGCCAAACGGCGTATTAATATTTACCTCTTTAACGTCTTTAAGGGCTTCCATTTTGTAGAGTCCGCTGCCGCCAATGATCCCAATTTTGACCTGATCCATAAGTTCGTCCTAAATATCTTTAATCCTGGGACGATCATATCGGGTTAAGGGTATTTCTTTGGGGCAGCGAGGACTAGAAGTCAGGAAACATTCTTATTTTTTGACTTTAGCGAAGCCAGCCCGACGGACGATGGCATCGGCAGTGACGGCAAGAAGAAGAACGCCCCCTTGAACCATATTTTTAATGCCTTGGTCTTGGTTGAGCAGGTCTAGTCCGTTGTCGAGGCTCCCAATCACAAGCGCCCCTAAGATGACTGCCCAGACTGAACCTTTCCCTCCAAACAGGCTGACTCCTCCAATTACGGCGGCGGCGATCGCATTCAACAACAAGGTAGAACTAATTTGGGTCGCAACTGCTGTACTGCGAGAAGTCATCATCACGCCTGCTAAAGCTGCCAGCATAGAAGCCACCATGAAAACAGTCAGCTTCATGCGCACCACGTTAATGCCTGCTCTTCTGGCTGCCTCGGCATTGCCACCGACCGCGTAGAGATGTCTTCCAAAGGTAGTTTTACGAAGAATGAGCCAAGCAACTACTACTAAGCCCAAGGCAATCATGACGGCTTGAGGAACGCCCTGATAAGACTGAAACAGAAAGATTAGAACGACAACGACAGCAGCGGCAGCGAGCAGTTGCAAAACCAGTTGAGTGGGATGTTTGACAGGTAGATTTGCTTGCGATCGCCGTTTTTGGTCATACCAAACGCCTAGCGCGTATAGCCCTAGACATAACAGCGGCAGTCCCCACCCCCAACCCGCAGGTAAGTAAGTTGGTGCTAAAGAACGAATAAATGGATCGCGTACGACTAAAGTAGTCTGCGCTCCCATGACCACTAGCAGTAATCCTGCGTAGCCAATCGAACCTGCCAACGTCACAATGAAAGACGGAACTCGCAGCACTGCGACAAAGAAACCGTTGATTAATCCAATTACTGCCCCAGCAACAAGGGCTGCTAAGATTGCCCAGCCTGCATTCCAGTTTTGATAGACGGAAACGGTTGCCATGATTGCAGAGCAGGCATAAGCAACGGCAGCGAGACTCAGATCAATTTCGCCTAGGAGCAGCACAAGAACAGCGGCAACGCTGAGAATAGCGATCGTCACAATCTGCTGGGTCAGGTTGGACAAGTTACGAGCTTCGAGGAATATACCACTGGTCGTGATTTGAAAATAAATGGTAATCAGCGCTAGGGTCAGGATGACGGGAATGAAGCCAAGATCACCTTGCATGAGCGATCGCAAATCAAACTTTGCCGCAGGTTGCGCGGCGATCGAGGGGTTGGAAGAACGAGGAGTAACATCAGGTTCTAAACTTTTCATAATGGTATTTCTTAAGCCTCAATTTCTTCGGTTTCTGCCCCAGTGATGGCACCCACCACGCGCTCTGGGGTTGTTTGACTGGTTTCAAAGGTACGAATTCTTTTTCCCAAACGCATGACCACAATGCGATCGGTCACTTCAAACACATCGTGTAAGTTGTGAGAAATAACCACAATAGCCAGTCCGCGTTCTTTCAAACGCAAGATTAAATTCAGCACTTGGCGGGTTTGAGCAACTCCCAAAGCGGCGGTCGGTTCGTCGAGTAATACAACCTTAGGCTGGCGCAAAATTGTTTTTGCAACGGCAATGCATTGGCGTTGTCCACCCGACAGTGAAGCAACAGTGGAGCGCACAGAGGGAATTTTGACATCTAGAGTCTTTAAAACCTCAATGGTTTTTTGTTCCATTTCGGTCTCATCTAAAATGCGAAAGAACCCTGGGAAGAGACTGCGATGCGCCTCCCGTCCTAGCCATAAATTGGCAACTACATCTAGATTGTCGCAGAGCGCTAAATCTTGGTAGACGGTTTCAATGCCTAACCGGGTGGAATCTTGAGGGCTGCTAATCGTTACAGGCTGACCATCAATTGAAATTTCGCCACTGTCAGGGACGTAAGCTCCAGACATTGTTTTAACTAGAGTGGATTTTCCTGCCCCGTTATCGCCCACAAGTCCGACTACTTCACCATCGAAAACTTCAAAGTCAACTTGGCTGAGTGCCTGAACGCCACCAAAGCTTTTAGAAATATTCTTAAGCTGTAAACGCGGAGCTTGACTGCTAGTGAAAATGCGATCGGGCAGAGGAGAAGTAATATTTGCCATATTTTTTAAATAGGTTTATTCAAAAGATCAATTCGGCTGTCATAGACAAACGCTGCTTGCTTTAACAGGTAAGCCTTTACAGACTTGTTCCTTCGTTAAAAATCCATCTTTAATGACGGTATCAGCCACGTTCTTCTGATCTACCACGATCGGATTTTCTAGAATTGACGGAATGCTCTTTCCTCCTTGAATCTCTGTTGCACCATTGACTAAAGATTGGGTGTCTTCTCCACGGCTCAAAGCCCGTACTAGCTGAGCGGTTGCCTTTGCCTCTCTAGCAATGGGCTTATAAATGGTCATTCCTTGGTCACCCGACAGGATATTTTGAATTCCAGTCAGCGTGGCATCTTGTCCTGTAACTAGGACTTTACCGTTCAAATTTTGAGCTCGCAGTGCTGCGATAACCGTGTTCGCTAAACCGTCATTCGCAGCATAAGCAATCTGTACATTATTGCTAGTTTTTGTGAGAACACCTTCCATCATCGATTGAGCCCTAGCGCTATCCCAGTTAGGTGTGTACTGGTCAAACACTAGCTTAAGCTCTCCTTTGTCTATTAAAGGTTGTAGCTTGCTGAGTGCACCTTTCCGAAACAGCAGCGCGTTATTATCAGTTTGAGCGCCGTTAATCATCACCAGGTTGGCACCCTTCTCTAATTTCAATGTTCCTGCTGCCAATTGATCGACAATATATTGCCCTTGCAGTTCGCCCACTTTTTCGTTGTTAAAAGAGACGTAGTAAGCTAAGTCAGGGTCTTGGATGAGGCGATCGTAAGCAATCACAGGTACGCCGTTATTTTTCGCTTGCTGAACAATGACAGATGCCTGCTCACTGTCATTGGGACCAACTACCAAAATACAAGCCCCTTTAGTCAAGGCTGCTTCAGCTTGGTTTTGCTGAGTTGTAGCGCTATTATTAGCGTTAAAATACTGAAGAGCGACATCAGGAATTGCTGCCTTAATTTCTTGTTCTAGAAGGGGGCGATCGTATGCTTCGTAGCGAGCTGAAGAATCAGATTCAGGCAATAAAATGCCTACGTTTTTGCATCCTTTTGCAGCAGAGAATTGAGTTGAGCCAGAACTTTGTAGGGCTGAGTCAGTTCTTTCTGTGGAGGATGGGTTGGCAGTGCTGCACGCAGCCAACAACAGCATTCCAACGACTGGGAGCCACTGGCGAAGGGTTGACTTTAGTAGAGACATAAAAGGGTTTTCCTTAATTAATAAATTGAGCAAAAAGCACTTGCCTGTGGCGATAGGCAATGACTTAAAAGCTAGTAATCCTAAGCGCCCGACTTATTAACCAATTGCTTAATTAATAGCGATCGCCTGAGTACAAGGGTATTGAAATACAAGTTTTCTTAACAAGCGTTCAACAGGGGAAAATAACCGACTATATTTTGAGGGTTTGGCTTTCTTTCCACTGTTTCCTTAAGGCATGAGGAGTAAAGGAATTTACTAACTTATAGATATTACTCTTACAGATTTGAATTCATTCTGGGGTTTTGAGGAAACAAAACGTAATTTTTGATACAGAAGATATTGAGACTTAATGGGCTCTTTTCAAAAAAGTAACTGTCTTAAGACATAGTTTTGGATATAGCAACTCTCTAGAAAATTTAGTCCCCTGCTAACATTTACTTACCTAAATAGCTCATCGTAGCCCACTACCCCTCTAACCCATGTTCGCAACTGCTCAGATCACCGTTCAACACCCATTAGAGCCCTTAACAGCAGCAGAAGTTGCCGCAGCCGTGGCGATCGCCCGTGCTTCTCAATCCCTCGGCAATTCTTTTCGCTTCCCTTGTGTAACTTTGCACGAGCCTACCAAATCAGCCGTTTTAGATTTTCAAAAGGGCGATCGCATCCTCCGTGAAGCGTTTTTAATTTTGTTAGATAATGCGACTGGCAACACCTACGAAGCTATCATTTCTTTGACCGAAAAAACGCTGGTTTCCTGGAAGCATATTCCCAATGTTCAACCCAATATCATGGCCGATGAGTTAGTTGAGTGTGAAGCCGCAGTTAAAGCCCATCCTGATTTTTTGGCGGCTTTAGTAAAGCGAGGCATTACTAATTTAGATCTAGTGGTCGTTGATCCTTGGGCGATCGGTAATTTTGGTTTTGCCAATGAGGTCGGTATCCGCCTTTCTCGCGCTATTTGCTATCTGCGATCGGTTCCTGATGGCAACTTCTATTCTCGCCCAATTGATGGCTTAGTGCCTGTCGTAGACCTTAATAAAATGCAGGTATTATCCATCGAAGATATCGGTATTGTGCCAGTGCCTCCTGAACCCGGCGAGTATGCTACTCGGTTTACTCCCAAGCTGCGCACTGATATTAAACCCCTCACCATTACTCAACCTGAGGGGACTAGCTTCGAGGTTGAAGGTCACCACATTCGCTGGCAGAAATGGGACTTTC
This sequence comes from Timaviella obliquedivisa GSE-PSE-MK23-08B, assembly GCA_019358855.1. NCBI lineage: Bacteria > Bacillati > Cyanobacteriota > Cyanophyceae > Oculatellales > Oculatellaceae > Timaviella > Timaviella obliquedivisa. Next base: position 372,166 of record JAHHII010000003.1, read on the forward strand.
GCATTGGTTTTACTCCCCGCGAGGGTCTGGTACTGTACAACGTCAGTTACGAAGATCAAGGCAAACTCCGTTCTATTCTCTATCGAGCTTCTTTGTCTGAAATGGTCGTACCCTACGGTGATCCGCGTCCCCAGCATTTTCGCAAAAATGCCTTTGATCTGGGTGAACATGGCGTCGGAATGCTGGCAAATTCTCTAAAGTTAGGATGCGATTGTTTGGGTGAAATTTATTACTTTGATGCAGCATTAACGGACAGCCGAGGAAACGTTTCAATCACACAGAATGCTGTTTGTTTACACGAAGAGGATTATGGCATTTTATGGAAACATACAGACTGGCGATTAGATGAAGCTGAAGTGAGGCGATCGCGCCGTTTAGCTATTTCTTTTATCGCCACAGTAGATAACTACGAGTACGGTTTTTTCTGGTACTTTTACCAGGATGGAAACATCCAATACGAAGTTAAATTAACGGGAAATCTTCTCTGTGGTGCATTGGGCAACATGGGTAAATATGGCACATTAGTTGCCCCAGAACTCAACGCCATCAATCACCAACACTTCTTCAGTATGCGGCTAGATTTTGACTTAGAAGGGACGGCTAACTCAGTCTACGAAGTCAACACAGAAGCCGAGCCAATGGGCGAAAATAACCCCTACGGCAACGCTTTCTATGCTCAGCCTACGCTTCTTAGCACAGAGCGATCGGCTCAGCGCCTGATCGATCCTTTCAAAGCGCGTTACTGGAAAGTGGTCAACGATTCTGTTCATAATCGTTTGGGTCAGCCCGTGGGCTACAAAATTATTCCAGGCGATAATGCTATTCCTTACGCTCATCCTGACTCAGCCATTCTCAAACGGGCTGGCTTCATGACCAAGCACCTCTGGGTGACACCCTACGCTGCTAATGAACTATACGCTGCCGGAGCTTACCCTAACCAGCATCTTGGCGGTGAAGGGTTACCTCAGTGGACACAGGCAGATCGTTCTATTGAGAACACTGATATCGTGATGTGGTACACGTTTGGACACCACCATATTCCACGTCCGGAGGATTATCCAGTGATGTCCACTGCCTATTCTGGGTTTATGTTAAAACCCGTGGGGTTCTTCGATGCAAGCCCAGCGATGGATGTGCCGCCCTCTGCCCCGAAAGACAATTGTCACTAACTTGAGCGGCAGGAAGCTTTAGCGAGTAGTTTAACTTTAGCAAGGTTCAAAGGAAACGATCGGCGCGATCGCCCTCTCCCAGTCTTGCTCTTAAAGGCTGGGAGAGAGTTCAAAACAGATGATTCTAGGCGGTTACTTTTTCCTTAAATAACTTTCCTGCTGAGAATGCTGGAACTCTTGTTGCTGGAATTGTCATCTCTTCTCCGGTTCTAGGATTGCGTCCAGAGCGCTCCTGACGCTCTCGTGGCTCAAAAGAACCAAATCCAACCAGTGTTACTTTGTCGCCTGCTGCAACGGCTTGCTCAATGCTTTCTAAGGCAGCAGATAGCACTGCATCGATCTCTTTCTTAGTTGCGCCTTCTACTTTTGTGGCAATTGCATCCACGAGTTCAGCTTTGTTCATAGTTACCGTCACATGAAAGGGTTGTTAGGTATCGTAGTGCAACTGTTCAGCGTTGATCCCTACCGCTTAAAAATCTTTAACGTATGGCGATCGAGATGTTTAATCTCAGAAATTGAAATATCCAGATAAAAAGTTCAAGAGAACCAGTTTTCAATCTGGAGATTTTGGAAGTCGGCATAGTCCTTAACGTTGTTTGTCACCACAATAAGATTATTCACTTGGGCAACAGCCGCAATTTGTCCATCAGCATAGGCAGGAGTTTTGCCGATCGCCGATAACCTAGCTCTCTCTTGAGCAAACCACTCCGCCGCCGCCGCAGCATAGGGCAACAAAGGCATCTTAGCTCGTACCTCCTCCCGCAAATAGGCTTCAAGAATTTCTCACTTACTTCAGTCAAACGTACGAGTGATTTTTGCAAAGTTGGGTAAAAGTAAGCTTTGAAGCCATACTATTATGGTTTCTCAAAAACTGCTTCACCTTAATCACCATCATTTAGTTACTATTATTTGCTGCGGAATTGATTGTTGCAGAATTGATCAAATCGCTTGCATCCCCCAAAAAATTAAATTTGGCTCTACCCTTATTCGAGTTGCCAAGTCTGAAAACTGAGTTTGCAAATGTTGAAACAACACATCCCGATCGCCTCCTGTCAACGCGATCGCCCCTCCAGGAAAACGTTCTAGCCACGCCTCGCCATAATCTCGAATACTCGCTAACAGCGTATAGATAATTCCGCTCTGAATTGAATCTGGTGTATTCATTGCCCAACGGCTGGGTAAAACGGTAATACAAGAATTGACCACTGGTAAAGCCGCAGTATTTTGAGCAAGCGATCGCAATTGCGTATGCAATCCGGCAACAATTGCGCCTCCAAAAAACTGCGCCTGATCATCCATCGCTGTAAACGTCAGGGCTGTCCCCGCATCAATTACCAGAACCGGAAACCCCAACGTTTTAGAAGCCCCTAGTAAAGCAAGAGCGCGATCGATTCCTAGCGATGGATAAATCCCTCCAATCGGCACTTGCCCCAACTCAAGAACTTGCACGCGGGGGTAACCTTGCCACAGTGCTGTTTGAGAGGGAACTACTGAAGCAATTCGCAATGGCAATTCGAGATGGGTCAGGGGAAAGAGATCAGAAGCTTCATTAAATAACTTGGAGAGATGGGAGTTTGGAGTAAATAGAGAAGCGATCGCCTCGGGCGTTAAATGGGCAATATCCCAGGTTTGGTGGAGGGTAGAGTTGAGAAACCAAGCCCAATGTAGGCGAGAGTTGCCAATCATTAATGCCAGCCAAGATTGGGTGGGTGCCGCCTTCATGGGTTCGTCCAGTTACGAGCTAATGCCAGCGAGCGATAGGGATTTTCGCCCGCTAAGAGCGATCGCCAGTATTGCGCTGGCTCTTTTGAAGCGCCCATCACCACCCACATATCTAGCCAAGATCGAGCCGCATCATAATTCTTTTGCGCTACCAAAAGTTCTAGGTAGATATCGCAGAAGGCATTAAATTCGCTGTAGTGGAAGCGATCGCGGCTAACTAAGGGCTGCAAGAGAGCTTCCGCTTCGGCAAGTTCACCCTGCTTAAGATGAGAACGGGCGATCGCAATTCGGGCAAAGGCGTAGTCTGGATCTTGCTGGTGCAATGATTGAACAATCGCCAGTGCCTCCGCTGGCTTGCCTTGTCGCTCGTAGGCGGTTGCCAGGTTGTAGCCTAAGTCTAGGGCGGTTGGCTCTAGTTTAAGAGCTTGTTTCAAGGGATACTCAGCTTTTGCCCAGTTACCTTCCTTAAGAGCCGCGATCGCCTGTCGGGTCAGTTTGTCCACCTCTGGCGAGTGATTGTGTGCCACTTCCTCATGTAGCTCATAGCCCAATAGCTTCACCTCTCGCCATTCTCCTGCCATCCACAGCCGCATTTCTGAGTCGCGGAATTTGCGGGCAACGACTTGGGCTGCCTGTTGGCGCATACTGTCTGAGCCAGATTGACTCAGGGCAAAATTCTTCAAGATTTGATGCATTTCGGGAGTGTCCGTCATGAGGGCTAAATTCAGGGCAAGCTGACGACCCGCACCATCGCCTTGATCTAACAACATTGGAATCAGCGTTTTCACTTCTGGATGGTTTTGAAGGTACTGCTGAATCGCTTCGCGCAAGTCGTCTTCGTCGTCTGACTGAGCCGCCTCTTGGAGTAAAAATATATCATCTGACGCTTGAGGACTAATCCAGTAGTTGAGTGGAAATGACCAGGGGCTTTGGCGCTGGCTAATAGATTTTTGTAAGTCGGCAAGGTTATCTTCGGCTAAGTCGAAGTCTGGCGCAACTTCTAATGCCTTTTGCCAATATTCTCGCGCCTGCCTTTCGCGACCTAACCGCAAAGTTGCCACTGCTGCTAAGTGATAAAGCAAGGGCGGTAGCGATGCCTCACTGATGGCTTCTGCCTGATGAAAAACTTCTAATATGCCCGGATAATCGCCCAGAAAACTGAGCGCCTCTGCTTGCTTTTGCCAGATATCGGGCTGGTCGGAGGAGATGGCTTTGAGCCGGGTGACGGTTTGTTGTGCCAAGTCGCCACATCCACTTAAGCGTTGGTAGCGAGCTAAGTTAGATAAGGCGTGAGCGTTTTCAGGATCAGCCTCTAAAACAGAATTGGCGATCGCGATCGCTTCCTCCCAGTTGCCATCCATCGCCACCATTAAACTGAGATTATTGCGGGCTGGTAAATAGTTAGGATGAATCTGCAAAAGCTGTTCCGAGACTTGTCGCCCCGCCTCCATATCTCCATCCGCCATGTGTAGCTGCGCCAACTCGTGCAATGCCGCTACCTCTAGTCCCTGTTCTGGGGTTAAAGATTCACCTAAGTGCAGTTCGGCAATGACTCGCTCGCTCACTTCTTCCAGCTTCGTAACCGCATCCCGAATTTCTGCCGCTTTGGGATGGTTGGGCGATCGCTCTAGAAACTTCTGAAAGGCTTGCAGAGCCAAAGTTGTCCGAGCGCCCGCCATGTACGCCCCGCCTAAGGCAAGCATGAGTCCAGCATCATCGGGCTTAAGATGGCTTAACCGACGGCAAATGATTTGGTATTCTGTAAAATCTTGAATTTGGTAAGTAAGTGCTGCCAGCAGCCTTAGTACTTCTTCTTGATCGGGGTGTTGCTCATCAAGCGCTTCTAAAATATCTCTTGCCTGTGCCCACTGCCCTTTCCGCATCAAGGCTTCGGCTTTACCAAGGTTACTGGTCAGAGTGGCTGTACCAAAGCCACGCAGTTGCCGATCGCGCTTTATTTTCTTTGCCATGATTGGAAGTCCTCAGCGATGATTGGGAACGGGTAGGCGCTGACTGGGTCGCCATCACTGCATACCATTGGGAATAGTAACATTCTCAATTACTCTCCTGCTCACCATTCGCCATAAGATAGAAGCTTGTTGCGCTTAGGCAAACCCACTTGTGAAAATTTCCGTATTCCATACTCCCGAACTGACTCCGACTGGCGCGATGCCAGATTGTGCGATCGCCATCGACGTTCTTCGTGCCACCACGACAATGGCAACAGCATTGCAATCTGGGGCTGAAGCAGTGCAAGTGTTTAGCGACCTGGATCAACTGATGAAAGTTAGCGAAAAATGGTCGCCCGACAAGCGCCTCCGGGCTGGAGAACGGGGTGGCGGAACGGTCGCTGGCTGCGATTTAGGCAATTCGCCATTAGCCTGCACGCCTGAATTAATGATGGGTAAACGCTTGTTCATCAGCACCACGAATGGCACCCGTTGTTTGGAGCGCATTCAAGGAGCCAAGACCGTGTTGGCAGCGGCGCTAATTAACCGCTCTGCCGTTGTTGATTATTTATTAGAACATCAGCCAGAAACGGTTTGGATCGTTGGCTCTGGTTGGGAGGGGGCTTATTCATTAGAGGATACGGTTTGTGCCGGAGCGATCGTCCATAGCCTCAAAGCACAACATGCTGAGGTTGTAGAAGGCAATGATGAAGTAGTAGCGGCGATCGCGCTTTACACGCAATGGCACGATAAATTGCTAGAGCTAATCCACCATGCGAGCCATGGTCAACGCCTGCTGCGATTAAACTGTCTGGAAGATTTGAAATATTGCACCCAAACCGACATCTTAGAGGCGCTACCCATTCAGAAAGAACCGGGAGTTTTAATTAAATATTAAGATTAAAAAATAAAGCATTCATGCAGGTAGTTAAATGACGGGTGTACCTTTAGATTTGATGGCAGGAAACTTAATCCCGGTTGCGCCACCGGGGTTCAAATCGGGGTTTGTCGGAATCATTGGTCGTCCCAACGTCGGCAAGTCTACCCTCATGAATCATTTGATTGGGCAGAAGATTGCGATTACTTCCCCCATCCCCCAAACAACTCGCAACCGCCTACGCGGAATTTTGACCCAGCCAGAAGCACAGATCATTTTTGTCGATACTCCCGGCATCCACAAGCCTCACCATCAATTAGGTCAAGTCTTAGTTAAGAACGCTTGCCTCGCTATTGAATCAGTAGATGTGGTGCTGTTCGTGGTCGATGGCACAGCCGATCTGGGCGGCGGCGATCGCTTCATTGCCGAACTTTTGACCCGCACTCAAGCTCCCGTCATTTTGGGCATCAACAAAGCCGACCTCCAGCCCGCTGCTTGCTTGGGCATTGATGAAACCTATACTCAGCTTGCCGCCGAGCGGAGTTGGTCAACCGTTAAGTTTTCTGCCCTAACTGGAAATGGACTCGATGACCTGCAAACCCAGCTTGTAGCCGCCCTAGAGCCGGGGCCCTACTACTATCCTCCTGACTTAGTGACCGATCAGCCTGAACGGTTTATTATGGGCGAACTGATTCGAGAGCAGATTCTGATGATGACGCGAGAAGAAGTGCCTCACTCTGTGGCGATCGCTGTAGATGTTGTTGAAGAAGAACCCACCATCACTCGCATTCTCGCCACTATCCACGTTGAGCGCGACTCTCAAAAAGGCATCTTGATTGGCAAAGGTGGAAAAATGCTGAAGGAAATTGGCACGGCTGCCCGTCAACAAATCCAAAAGCTTGTCATGGGGAAGGTTTACCTAGAGCTATTTGTTAAAGTTCAACCTAAATGGCGGCAATCTCGGACTCAGTTGGCGGCACTAGGCTATCGGGTTGAGGGCTAAAGGAGCGTTAGGGAAAACGACTTTCACTCAAGATTCCGCATATTTACGGTTGATTCATCAAATCTTACTGCTTAGACGGCTCACTCATCCGTGAAGAGTTCTATTTCACCTCATGACTCTCCGTAAAAACGCGATTTCACTAATCCGCATAACTTGGCACAATAATACCTAACAGAGCATCCTTTGAATTCTCGCAGCGTAGAGTCGGTGATCGTTAATATATAGTTTTTTGTTTTATAGTTTCACAACTTATGGTCTTTTGCTTAGCCCTTAGTTAGGTTTGGCTTGAATAATTTCCATTTAGGACTAGACCCATGAGCCTCTTTCCCCCTTCGAGGCAAGATTACTATGAATCGTCGTTGCCCTCTTCGGAGTTGCCCCCTTCAGACAGTTCAGACAGTTCAGACAGCCCGATCTCAATTCGTCCGCTCATGCATCTTGCCAAGACCTCGCCTAAGCGGAATATTATGCCTGTCCAATCTGACCTGCGGCAGACTAAATCGGCAGTTTCTTCAAAAAATGTGGCGGAATCACTTTGTTTTACACTAGATGCTGCTGGGATGATCTTGTCGGTTAGTCTATCCGGAGCGATCGCATTAGGCTACCCCATCGAATTGCTGATTGATAGTGCCCTCATTGATTTAGTCCATCCTCTCGATCGCCAGCGCTGGCAACAGGAATGTCAAGCTGTTGCCGTTAATTTTATTCAACCCTACCCTAGTCCGTTTCGCTTTCTACGGCAAGACGGCAGCAGCCTTGAGCAAACTATGACTGCTCAGATGCTCCAGGGAGCTAGGGAACAGACGGTGCTATGGATGGGAGCTAGCGTGCAGGCGGATTTAGCCATGGGTCAACAGGAGCAAGCTGTAGCAGTTCTGCGGCTGCAAGCAGAATGGAAACGACTCATGCGAGCGATCGCCCTGCCCGTTCGTCAATCTCTGCCCCTCAAGCAAGTCCTCAAAGCCACTGCTACCGAAGTGCAGCGCATTCTAGAAGCCGATCGAGTATTCATTTACCTGTTTCATCCCAACACCGCAGGCAATATTACGATTGAGATCCTCAAACCAGGTTGCTTGAGCATTCGACACTATCCTCATGCAGCAGCAATCTGCTACCAAAAAAGTCGCTTACTCAAGCACCTCGATCAAGTTCAAGCAACCCCTGATCAAGAGCCATGCAGCCCGCAATGGCTTAATTCTATTCATCAATTAGGCGCAAAATCTGAAGTAGTAGTGCCGATCTTAATTCAGCATAATAACCTTCTTCAGCATAGCAGCCTGATTCGGAACAATAGCTTAGGCGATAAATTGACCTCCCAGCCCGATCAACTCTGGGGTTTGGTGGTGGTGCATCAGTGCGAGGAGCAGCGGTATTGGCAAGATTGGGAACTGGAGTTGTTAAATCAACTCGTTACTCACTTAGGAATTGTAGTGCAGCAGGCAGAATTGAATCAGCGCAACCAACGCTGGAATGCTAACCTAGAGCGACAAATTCGAGCCAGAACATCGCAACTACAACTGGCGTACAACTTTGAAGCTACTCTCAAGCGGATTACCGACGAAGTACGCGATAGCTTAGAAGAAGACCAAATTTTGCAAGCAGCATTGCAAGAGGTGGCAAAAGCAATTGGCGTTAACTGCTGTAATGCCTCACTTTATGATCTGGAAATGCAGACCTCTACCGTTCATTATGAGTACACCAATATTCTCTCGCCATACCAAGGCAGAGTGGTGCAAATGAACGCTTTTCCCGAGGTTTATTCTCAGCTTGTGCATGGGCAGGCATTTCAATTTTGTTCATTGACACCTAACCCCGATCGCGGTCGGGTGGTGATGTTGACTTGCCCGATGATGGACGACCAGGGCGTGTTAGGTGATTTATGGTTGATCAATCATCCCAGCTATATTTTTACAGAGCAGGATATTCGGTTAGTGCAACAGGTTGCCAACCAATGCGCGATCGCCATTCGCCAAGCTCGGCTGTTTCAAGCTGCCCAAGCCCAAGTCAAAGAACTCGAACGCCTCAACCAACTCAAAGACGATTTTCTCAGCACCGTTTCCCACGAGCTTCGCACTCCCATGACCAACATCAAACTAGCCATTCAAATGCTAGAAGTGGTGTTAAAACAAACGGGCGTGCTTGAAGACACCACCCAGCGGGCAAATAAATACTTCAGCATTTTGCAAAGCGAGTGCCGCCGTGAAATTGGTTTGATTAATGATCTCCTCGATCTATCCCGTCTAGAATCAGGTTCAGAATCATTAGACCTTGCTAGCATTGACCTCTTCACCTGGATTCCTTCTATTACCCAGGCGTTCGTAGAACGCGCCCATAACCATCAGCAACATTTACTGCTTAACCTGGAACCAACTCTTCCTACAATTACCAGCGATCGCTCTCATCTTGAAAGAATTTTAAGTGAGTTATTGCAAAACGCCTGTAAATACACACCTGCTGGAGAAACCATTATCGTTTCAGCACAGGTACACGATACTGAAGAACAAGAAGATGAATTACCTGTAGGCAAACTAAGGCAGAAAATTATCTCGTTCAGCGTTTGCAACACGGGCGTTGAAATTCCTCCTGAAGAACTATCACGAATTTTTGAGAAGTTCTATCGCATTCCAAACAACGACCCATGGCAGCACGGTGGTACGGGGCTGGGGCTTGCTCTAGCGACTAAGCTAACTGCCCATTTGGGCGGCTCTTTGAAAGTGTCGAGTACTCCGGGTCAAACCTGCTTTAAAGTAGAATTTTTAGCTGACTTCGGTTCTTCCTAATCTGTTTAATATTTTCATAAAAGTAAGACTATTCAATGCATCGCTTTATTAGCGTTAGCATTAAAACTCTTTACCTTTTTTATGAAACGATCCATTACTAAATGATTAAGCTGGTGTTCAAAGTTTGTTGCTACTTTAGTGCAAACTTAGAGCCTTTCTGGTCGCTCCGCAAAATTACTACTCAGCCAACTCTCGACCAACGTCTAATAACCACAAGCCTTTCGGCTCTTTAAGCTAGACACAACAGAAAAATGCTTGCCCCGTGTCAATGGGCTAAATGAGTCCATTGCTCAGCGTTAGATCTCGCTTCTCAAACTCCTGCCCCCAATTTTCAAAATTCTAATTTCTGCATCCACAACTGGAGGATCTCTAATGGCTTTAGACTACTTTGCTCCTGGTGTCTACGTTGAAGAAGTAGACCGGGGTAGTCGCCCCATTGACGGCGTGAGCATGAGCGTGGGCGGGTTTGTCGGTTTTACAGAAGACGTACGCGGCGATGCCGAACTTTTCAAACCGATGATGGTGACCAACTGGAGCCAGTATCAAGAATACTTCGCTAAAGCGGGTTCTGATGGCTTCACTGATTTTGATGCCTACCTACCGTTTGCGGTACAGGGCTGGTTTGCTAACGGCGGCGGTCGCTGCTGGGTGGTCAGCATTGGCACCAAACTTCCAGGTTCGCCTTTGCCCCCTCCAGAGGAAACTGCCAGCAAGCTCATGACTTCGGGCGGTAAGCCATCTTTAATGATCAATCTGAAACTACCTGAAGCCGCTGATGGAGCGTTAGCTTTACCTGCTAGCACGGGCAGCAGAGTTGTGGTGAGTGTTGTTGAAAGCGAACCTAAACCGTTGCCCGATGATGCACCCGAAGGCTCCGACCCACCGCTGAATAATGGCGAGTATTTCTCCATTTTGGTGAAAGATAGCGGTGAGATTTTAGAGCGCTATGATCACTTGACCATGAATCCGCAGGCAGAAACTGCCGTTGCTGACTACGTGCTAACAGCGTTAGAAAGCTCTGAGTATGTGACGATCGCCAACATCTCTCAAAGTGGGCAGCCCCTTTCGCGCCGCCCTAACAACGGTGCCTACGAGATTGCTCCACCGCCATACATTGCTCGTTTAGAGCACATGGCGCGTGATGTGCAAGGACAGCGATCGGACAAAACTGGCATCCAGGGCATCTTTGAGGTAGACGAAGTGGCAATGATTGCTTGCCCCGACTTAATGCGAGCTTACCAAAATGGCTTGATGGATCTAGATCAAGTCCATGGCGTGATGGAAATGCTGGTTAGCAACTGCGAGAACTCATTCCCCGGTCCAGCATTCCGGATGGTGGTGCTTGATCCTCCTCCCGTTAAACCCGGCAAAAACGACAACCTTGCCGTTGCCCCTGAGCAACAAAAACCCCAGGATGTCGCTACTTGGTTAAGCACGTTTAACCGTCGCTCTATGTTCGGCGCACTTTATTATCCTTGGATTAAAGTCGCCAACCCTCGTAATGGCGGCAGACCCATTATGGTGCCACCTTCGGGTCACATGATGGGCTTGTGGTGCCGCACCGATCAATCGCGCGGGATCTTCAAAGCACCTGCCAACGATACTCCCAGAGGCGTACTAGGTTTGGCATACGAAACCAATATGCGTGAACAAGAATTGCTCAACCCGCTGGGCATTAACTGCATTCGTAACTTCGCCAGCTACAACCGGGGCTTGAAAGTTTGGGGTGCTAGAACCCTGGTGGAACCTGATAACGTTCAATGGCGTTATATCAGTGTGCGACGGTTAATCAGCTACATTGAGAAATCGATCGAAATGGGAACGCAGTGGGTCGTTTTTGAACCCAACGATCAAGACTTGTGGGCGAGAGTGACCCGCACCGTCAACAACTTCCTAGAGCGTCTTTGGCGCGAAGGTGCGTTGTTTGGAGGTGCTCCAGGTGAAGCGTTCTACGTCAAGTGCGATGGAGAACTCAACTCTCACGAAACTATGATGCTAGGTCGGTTATACGTTGAAGTCGGCGTTTGCCCTGTGCGTCCGGCTGAATTTGTCATCTTCCGCGTCAGCCAGTGGGCACCTGGGCAGTAAGTCTTACTTCTAAAGCTTCCTTCAGGCTGGGTAAAGCTTTGCGAAACCCAGCCTGTACTCTGAATTCAATCTTTTAGACAACCACATTAAGGAGTTGTAACAATGGCAACTTTACAGCCAATTCCTACCAGTCGATTCTATGTCTCGTTTGAGGGCTTAGAAGACAAAATGGTGAAGAGCGTCAGTGAAGTCAGTTTTTCGGGTCAAACGTCGGGGCACCAAAAGCCACTAGCATCGACAAAAGACGGCAAAACGCTTTGGCAAAGTACATCGGGCGGCTTTGAGGAAAACCCCAACGTGACGCTGGAGGTTTATTTGGTGGAAGGCGACATGGACTTTTATAAGTGGATGAAATCTACCATGCCTAAGAGTGAAGGCGGCGATGGTAAATGGTCAGAAAGTCGTAAGGCGGGTTCTATCGTGGCGTACGACAGTTCTGATACAGAAGTTTTGCGCTGGAACCTGACGAATGCCTGGATCAAGTCTTACAAAGTTTCCAATGCGGGTGCTGAAAGCAACGAACTGGCATTTGAAACTTACGAGATTGTTTGTGAACAAATTAATCGACCCACTTAATGCGTCGCCTGCGTGCAGGGCTGCACGCAGGTGATTCGGCAACCTTTTTGTACTGCATTTGTTAGGAGAGAATTGTTATGGCTGCGGGTGAAGTTTTATCTTGTTCTAAGTTTTATTTTCAGCTTGATGGATACGATGATTTGATTGTGAAAAGTGTCAGTGGGGTCGGTGTAACTCTTCAGGTTGCAGGAGATACGAAGTCTTATGGCGTGACGAAAGACGGGAAAAGCGTCATCCAAGCAACGGTAACTGGAACGGAAAATGGTAAGATTACGGTTGAATATGTTTCAACGGTTGAAGACAGACGGTTACTAGATCTCTACAGCGATTCTCATTCCGAAGCGATCGCGGGTGGCGGTTCTGTTAACAAGGGAAAGCGTTTGACTGGTTCGCTCGTTTTTTATAACCAGGGAGGAGAACCCGCAGCCCAATGGGATTTAACTGGAATTATGGCAGCTAGCTATAAATCTACCAAGATGGAAGCAGGATCGACTGCATTGGCAACAGAAACATTGGACTTTATTTACGAACATTTGCACCGGATGAAGTAAGAAGTGAGTCATTGTCATTTGTTATGAATTAACACTAATGACAAGTGACAATGAATCAAATTATGAACGTTTGAGTACTGCGATCGCCCACTCCCCGATAGATATTTTATGTCAGACAATGATTACGAAATTCTTAGTAGTTCGCGCTTCTATCTAGAACTGCGAGTAGATGGCAGTGACGATCGAATTGATGGATATTTTATGGAGTGTTCAGGCTTTCAACGAAAGCAAGATGTCATAGAATTTTCCCATGTTACGCCTCAAAAGTGGGGTAAAAATGCAACTGCATCGGGTCGAGTGGTAGGGACAAAAGTACCGGGTAATTCGTCGTGTAACAACTTGGTGTTAAAGCGCGGTATGACGATCTCAACAGCAGTTTGGGATTGGTTCCGAGCGGTAGAGCGTGGTAACTGGGCAACTCAGCGACGCGATGGTGATTTGGTAATTTATGACCAGGGTGCGATCGAACAGGCAAGGTTTCGGTTTTTGGGGGGATGGCCTGTTCAATACAAAATCTCAGATGTGAAAGCGGGTAATGGTGAATTTGCGATCGAGGAAATGGAATTAGCGGTAGATGAGTTTATTCGGGTATCGGATGAACCGACTGCTAAGACCGGATCATCCTCTGCCAGTAAACCTTCTTCTAAAAATTCATCCACCGATTCTAAAAAAGCATCTTCCACCCATTCCAAGAGTTAAACTTCTACCAAAAAATAGGTCTTTTAGTGTTGATCTCATCTCTTATTTCTCTTAGCTAGAGCAGGATTAAAGCATGGAAACAGCAGTTGCAGAATTTATTAGGGCAGATGCTCCAGAAGCGATCGCCACAGAGTTTGAATTTCTTCTTCCTAAGGGCTATTTAGACCCAGATGGCAACCTCCATCGCAAAGGCACGATGCGCCTATCACGCGCGATGGACGAAATTATTCCTCTCCGCGACCCGCGTGTTAAAGCAAACCCCGCCTACGCCACAGTTGTGATTTTGGCGCGCGTGATTACCCGCTTGGGCGCAATAGACGAGATGACTCCAGCGGTTGTTGAAGGTTTTTTTGCCTGCGATTTAAGCTATCTTCAAACCTTTTATCGGCAAATTAACGAACTAGAAGACGAAGGGTAATTCTAAAATTTAACACTCCAAATCATGAGCAATTTAGCCATTACCCAGTTTGATTTTCAGCTTCCTCGTGGCTTGGTAGATGAGCAAGGCGATCGCCATCAGCAAGGCACTATGCGGTTAGCAACAGCCCGTGACGAAATCTTTTTGCAGAAAAACCGACAAGCGCAAGAGAATTCAGCTTATGGCTCACTGGTCATGCTGTCGCGGGTGATTACTCGGCTGGGCGATCGCACTGACATCACCCCAGAACTTTTAGAAAATCTATTCACGTTAGATTTAGCTTTCCTCCGTGAGTTCTACAATCGCGTTAACCAGGAAGGAGACGCAACAATTCCTACATCCTGTCCTGCCTGTCGTCAACAGTTCACTACGGAGTTAGCATTATCGGGGGAGTGATAGGCTACCCTTTGGATCAAATGCGGGAAGAGGTAGCCTGTATTGCAATGCATTTTCATTGGTCGCTAGAATCCATTTTAGAGATGGAACATGGCGATCGGCGGCAGTGGGTGGTGGAGATTAATCAGCGTGGGGAGCAATAAATTAAGCTGGGCGATCGTAGGTGAGATTGTTACTCATTCAATCTATGCCAAGCCCGATTGTCCGCTGCTGCAAGCCTATAGCTTTAATCCAGAAGAGGATTTGCTCAAAAAGCTGCTGGGGTTAAACTTAGACGCTGACTAAATCAACTGTGCCTGTATCCAGGTCATAGAAGCCCCCAACGACTTTAAGTTTACCTGCTTGCACCGCTGAAGCAATGATAGGAGAAGTTTGTAAGCGCTGGATTTGTAGGCGCACATTGGCTCTCACTGCGTTGGTGAGGCGATCGCCCGGTTCTCCTTCTGAGGCTTTCACTGCGGGTTGAATTGCCAGGACAAGAGAGCTCAGAACGCCAGGTAATTCGCCTCCCTTCAGTGCGGCTGTCACCGCCCCACATCGCTCATGCCCTAAAACCATCAGCAGCGGTGTGCCCAGCATCGCAACCGCGTACTCTTCGCTAGCCGTGTCTTCAGTAACCGCAATATTACCCGCCACCCGCACCACAAAGAGATCACCAATGCCCTGATCAAAAGCGATCTCTGGAACAACTCGGGAGTCTGCACAACTTAAGATGGCAGCGAAGGGGGCTTGTTGGGTGGCGACTTCAGTAATACGAGCAATATTCTGATGAAGATTGAGCCGTTTTTTGGTGACGAATCGTTGGTTTCCTTCCATGAGTTGTATCAGTGCCTCATCAGGAGTCAACATATTCTGGGCAGGAGTCATGCCTAGAGCAGCGGCAGGCTGATTTTGCTTTGGTTGAGAAGCTTCCGGCTCAAGTCCTTGAGCGGATGCCTCTCCCAACCAAACTGTCAAGGAACCTGTGCCAATTAGCCCTGCTGCTAGTTGCAGGAGATTCCTTCTTGAAAAACTTTGTTGATCCGAAGTTTCTTTCATCGTTTCTTTCCTCATTATTGTATCTCAAGAAACAGGGCTGTGATTAGGGGACTGTTAGAGGATGTCTAAGAAGTATCAAGGATTCTTACACTCGCCCCCCAATCCCCCATTCTGGGGCAGGGACTTCCGCACCAGTCCTCCTTCAAAGTCCCCCATTCTGGGAGATTTAGGGGGCGGATCGGATCACAATCTAGACTTCTCAGACATCCTCTTAGTAGAAGACAGTACGATTAATATATAACTTCTACTTGAGAAGTATTTTCTATGCAAAAGCAATACAAAGCATCGGGTTGACACAAAGCTTTGTATTGAGATCAACGTTCAAACTTAAGTTCTCAAGATTTTACCAGAACGTGCAGGCTAATGGTCTGAACTTAAGGGTAAGTTTTTTTACTCAAAACGGTTTGCTGTTAAGTCTTTGCAACCCAGCTTCCAATTCTTTCGTCATGAAATATAGTTATTTGTCGGACTATATTTCTACCATCCTAAAAATGTATCGCCCATTCCGCTCTAAATTTTTATACGTCATTCCTTTCTTGATTAGCCTTGTTGCCATTTTGCTATTTAGCAATCCCGTCTTTTCTGAAGCAATTCGCCTCCGCACAACGCTTCCTCTGCAAGAAATTCGGGGAGTATGGCTGACCAATGTAGATAGCGAAGTGATGTTCAGTCGGGCAGGCATTCGGAACACCTTTAACCAACTAACGCAACTAAAATTTAACACTGTTTATCCGGTAGTTTGGAACTGGGGCTATACCCAATATCCTAGTGCGATCGCCCAGCAAACTTATGGTCTAGCCGTTGACCCCCGATCGCCTGGGCTACAGAACCGTGATGCCTTAGCAGAAATGGTTGAGATTGGGCATCGGCGGGGCTTGGCGATCGTTCCCTGGTTTGAGTTTGGCTTCATGACCACTGCCGAATCTGAAATGGCAAGTCGTCATCCTAACTGGATTACGCAACGCCGCGATGGCTCACAAATTTGGCAAGAAGGCATTTATCAACGCAAATGGCTCAATCCTTTTCAGCCAGAGGTGCAGCAGTTCATTCAAAATTTGGTTTTAGAAATCGTTACCCAATACAATATTGATGGCATTCAGTTTGATGATCACTTTGGCTTACCTCATGAGTTCGGCTACGATGAGTATACTGTGCAGCTTTATCGTCAAGAACATCAGGGTAACTTGCCTCCCAGCAATGCTGAAGATCCAGAATGGATTAAGTGGCGAGCTAACAAGATTACTGCGTTCATGCGTCAGCTATTCCGAGCCATTAAAGATCAAAAAGAAGAGGTAGTCGTCTCGCTATCTCCTAATCGCTATGACTTTGCGCTAAACAAACATCTGCAAGACTGGCGAACCTGGGAGCGGGAAGGCTTAGTTGAAGAGTTGGTGGTGCAAGTTTATACCAGCAGTGTAACTGGACTTATAAATGAGTTAGCACGTCCAGAGGTACAAGAAGCACGCAGGCATATTCCGACTGGGGTTGGGATTTTAACAGGGTTGAAGGATCGTCCAGTAGCAATTCGGCAGGTGCAAGAGCAAGTGGAAGCAGTTCGTAGACAAGGGTTTGCAGGAGTGTCATTCTTTTTTTATGAGACGATGTGGAATTTAAGTGATGAATCAATCAGCGATCGCCAGTCCGTATTTCGTTCTCTGTTTTCTCGTTCCGCCCTTCGTCCCATTTTAGCAAAAAAGCCCCATGCACAAAGCTAACTATAAAGTCTACCGTACTGCACTTCTAGTCGGTATTGCTCTGATTATTCCCTTGGGGTACGGCGTGCGTTTTGCTCCAGGTTTAGGAATGCCATTGTTGCAAGATATCTTTGGCAGTCTTGCTTATCAAATTCTTTTAATGTTAATTTTCACGTTCTTTTACCCTCGTGCATCATTGGTAAAAGTGGCAGTCTGGGTTTGTGTAGCATCCTGTGTGAGCGAACTGCTCCAACTCTGGCAACCTCCGTTTCTACAAGCCATTCGCGCTACCTGGTTAGGACGGATTGTCTTAGGAAACACGTTTACACTGTCAGATTTTCCACCCTATGCGGTGGGTAGTTTTTTAGGCTGGCTGGGGCTAAAATGGCTGCGTCGAAAGATGGTTCACCCGTTTGCAGCTTGAATCCGTTGAATTAAATAGTCAATAAATACAATAATCGTATTGGTCGTTTTTTCGTCATCGCACAGTTCTCCATGAATACGAGGGGTACGAATGCCTTGGTGGATACCTAACACTATTTGGGCAAAACCTTGCTGTTCGTAAAGATGGGCGATCGCCGTTCTCTCATTAATCTTAATCAGCGGATCAATATTCCCAAATGCGCGATGAAAGCAGCTTTCAGGATTGATTAAAATCTGATCTCGTTCAAAGTTTGCCTTTTCCCGAATGCAATCTTCTAAACAAGTAATCGCTGCCAAAATTGCATCCCGATACCAGCCGCGCTCGTATTTCTCCCGAATCGCCAGATAGAGTACCCTCGAAATTTCTCGCTTCAGTTCCATGTGTCTTACCCCATACTCCTAAACCTTATATGGGGGCGATCGCAGTTGGTTTTGAGCAAGGTTTGGCGCAGTTCTGGGATTGACACAGGGCAGAAATTGCGTCAAACCTCAAAGTTGGGTGCTCACTGGCATAAGCAAGCAAACTGGCACAGTTCAGAAATTTTGAAACAGCAACCCGCTCTAGTAACTCAGAAACTCAACATTGAGCGTCACATTAAGCGTAAATATGGCATATTGCTATTCAGGAGTCTTGTAAGCAGTTTGTTCTTTAAAGTAACCCTTGGAGTTGAGTTATGGATGTCAAAGCCGCCGTTGCTTTTGAAGCTGGCAAGCCTCTAACGATTGAAACCGTTCATCTCGACCTTCCCAAAGAAGGCGAAGTTTTAGTAGAAATTAAAGCAACGGGGGTGTGCCACACTGACGCTTATACGCTATCAGGGGCTGATCCCGAAGGTTTATTTCCAACCATCTTGGGGCATGAAGGCGCCGGTGTGGTGGTTGAAGTCGGGGCGGGGGTGAAGTCGCTTAAACCTGGCGATCATGTGATTCCTCTGTACACGCCAGAATGCCGTAACTGCGACTATTGCCTCAGCGGTAAAACCAACCTTTGTCAGGCAATCCGGACGACGCAGGGGCGCGGGGTGATGCCCGATGGCACCAGTCGCTTTGCCCTACAGAGCCGATCGCAGAAGGGTAAGCCCAATGGCTCCAGCCCTTTTTCAATTGATAAAACCATGATTCATCACTACATGGGCACGTCTACTTTTGCCCAATACACGGTGTTACCCGAAATCGCTTTAGCGAAGATTCGGGAAGATGCACCTTTTGAAAAGGTCTGCTACATCGGTTGTGGAGTGACCACAGGCATTGGGGCAGTGATCAATACGGCAAAAGTTGAACCAGGGGCAAATGTCGTGGTGTTTGGGTTGGGCGGCATTGGATTGAATGTCATTCAGGGCGCTCGCATGGTAGGCGCAAATATGATTGTCGGCGTAGATCTCAATCCTAAAAAGCGATCGCTGGCTGAGAAACTAGGCATGACGCACTTTGTCAACCCCAGCGAAGTTGAAGGCGATCTGGTTCCCTACCTGGTAGATTTAACTAAAGGCGGCGCAGATTATAGCTTTGAGTGCATTGGAAACGTTAAATTAATGCGGCAAGCGCTGGAATGTTGCCACAAAGGTTGGGGCGTTAGCGTCATTATTGGCGTAGCGGGTGCAGGGCAAGAAATTAGCACTCGTCCATTTCAACTGGTTACCGGACGAGTCTGGAAAGGTTCGGCGTTTGGTGGGGCAAAGGGTAGAACAGATGTGCCCAAGATTGTGGATTGGTATATGGATGGCAAGATCAATATTGAGGATTTAATCACCAAGGTCATGCCGATCGAGCAAGTCAATGAAGCATTCGACATCATGCACAGAGGCGAAGGCATCCGTACTGTTTTGACTTTTTAAGAAACTGACTTTCTAAAAACCTGACGTTTTGAAACCCTGCTGTTTTGAGAAGGAAATTCTGTGACTCTTAAACTTAACTCCCAGTATGCTTGCTTTGGCGGAACGGTTCAGTTCTACAGCCATTTTTCTGAGGCGTGCAACAGCGAAATGAGGTTTTCGGTATACATTCCACCGCAGGCTCAATCAGAGTCCGTCCCAGTGCTGTATTTTTTGTCGGGGCTAACCTGCACCGAAGAAAACTTTATGACCAAAGCTGGGGCGCAGCAGTTTGCGGCAAAGTATGGAGTAATGCTGGTTGCACCAGATACTAGTCCTCGAAACACCGCCACAGCAGGCGAAGAAGAGGATTGGGATTTGGGTACAGGAGCAGGGTTTTATGTCGATGCGACTGAGATGCCCTGGCGATCGCACTACAAGATGTACAGCTATGTGGTGCGGGAGTTACCTCAGCTAATTGCCAAAAATTTTTCTGTTAAAAGCGATCGCCAGAGCATTTTTGGTCATTCCATGGGCGGTCATGGCGCGTTAGTTTGTGCGTTGCGAAATAGCGATCGCTATCGTTCTGTTTCAGCATTTGCCCCCATTGTTGCCCCGATCCAATGCCCGTGGGGACAAAAAGCATTGAGTCATTATCTCGGACAAAATTCCGAGCATTGGAAAGCATACGATGCCAGTGAATTAATTCAGACACATTCTTTTCCTTCCCCCATTCTGATCGATCAAGGAACGGCGGATACTTTTCTAGAAAAGCAACTCATGTCGCAGGTCTTTGAACAAGCTTGCGATCGGGTTGGGCAGGCGCTGAACTTGCGAATGCAAGAAGGATACGATCACAGTTACTACTTCATTTCCACCTTCATAGAAGATCATATTCAGCATCATGCAGAGAGATTGTGGCAATAAAGAAGACCTGTTGCCCTACCATACTTTGACTACTTTACCCGTGATTAGCATCGCGCCTCATAAAATGGCATAGTCACGCCTAATCATCCGGTCTAGCCGGCAAACCTCTGAAGAAGTAGATGGCGTTTGCCAGTTGTTGACCGAAGAAGGAATTCTGATGCCGAACTTGATTACTGTGACGAGTGCTGCGGATAGCGGGGCTGGATCGCTTCGCGGGGCGATCGCCAATGACGGCTCTGGTGAAATGGTGATCAAAGATAGTCAATTTACCCGCAACCAAGGCTTTAACGGCGGTGCAATTTACAGCCTGTTAAGTCCGCTGACGGTAGAAAACTGTATATTCCGCGATAATGAGGCGATCGGGGAAGGCGGCAGTGCAATTTTTACCGATGGCGGCAATCCAGTAGGCCCTGGTGGCACAGTTGGCGGTACAATCGCAGTGCGGGGCAGTTGGTTTGAAGGAAATAAAGCAATGGGCGAAGGCGGCGCATTGTTTTTGTACGGATATCAGCCCGATAAAATTATTCTTGAAAATAGTACTGTCATTAATAATTCTGTCGCTAAAGGTACCCAAGGATTTGGCAATGGTGTGGCGCGTGGAGGTGGATTGCGATCGAACTCTGATTTGACCATTCGCAACGTTACTTTTGCCAACAATACATCAGCAGGACAAGGCGGCGGCATTTGGATTGATGGAGATTCGCCGACCAACATTCTTGACAGCACGTTTTCGGGCAATCGCGTGACGGATGACATCGGCGGGGCAATGGTACTGAATACCAGTATTAACGCTCCCGTTAATATCACTAATACCACAATTGTTCATAACTGGGCGAACCAAGCGAGCGGTGCAATTTGGATGAATAATGAGAATCAGCCTGTCACACTGACTCACTCGATCGTTGCATTTAATACTGCATCTGTTGTTAACTATGAGCAACAGGTCGGGTATCAACCGAGAGATGGCGGCGGTAACATCGAATATCCTGCCCCTAACTATACAGGGCGACGGGTTGCTGCTAATAGCCAAATTGTTGATCAAAGTTAGGCGCTTTGCAAGAGGTGAACGGGGCATTAATTCATCCGTTCTTGGTGGCTGCCCCAGTGATTGACATGTCAATCACAAGTCCTGGATCAGACAGAATTAACATCAATCAGCCGCTTAATATACCTAAAAGTAATCAAACCAACGCGATCGCGCTTGAACCATTCTCTAACACGTCCTATTCATCACAGGCACGACAGTCTAAGTTTATAAAGATGAATGGTGCGGCAATTTGACCTCTGCTGCTAAAGCCGCGTATGCCGATAAGGATCAAAAAAAGCTAGGAAAGCAGGCGATCGCCCCTAACGAAGCCGTCTTTTTTAAGTGGGGAAGTCGCACCTATTTATCAGTTAATGACAGCGGCAAAGGCTTTTCGGCAGGACGCGATCTAGTGATAGATATGACAGGGATTGAGATGGCAAGACAGCAAATGAAAGCAGGGAGCTTGTCAGTGAACCGTTATTTTGTATGATTTGAGTTATGACGCTCCTTTTCTTAACTAGCCTGCTCGCCTTCTATCTCGCTTGGAACCTGGGAGCCAATGACGTTGCAAATTCCATGGGGACAGCGGTTGGATCTAAAGCCTTAACGTTGAGGCAGGCATTGGCGATCGCCGGAATTTTAGAATTTGCTGGAGCGCTTTTACTGGGGCAAGAAGTTTCTGCAACCTTAGCCACACAAATCATTAATCCCGCTCATTTTACGCCCAGTCCGCAAGAGTTTATTGCTGGGATGATTGCAGTCGTGATTGCCTGCGGAGTCTGGCTAAACATTGCCACGCTGTTTGGCTTGCCCGTCTCGTCCTCCCATGCCGTAGTGGGGGCGATCGCCGGGTTTGCTTGGGTTGCTAGTAGCCTTGATGGCGTAGCTTGGCAGGCGATCGGGCTGATTTCTTTAACTTGGGTGATCACGCCCGTAGTGAGTGGCGCGATCGCCGCTGCTCTTTATAGTTGGGTCAAATATTGGATTCTCGATCAGCCCGATCCTCTCATGCACCTCCTAGAGTGGATACCCTGGTTAAGTGCCTGTGTGGTAGGTACTTTTGGCTGCTTAGTGTTTCCAACCTTAGTCGAAAAAGTAGAGTGGGGCAATCATATTTTGCCCATTGAGCAAATCGCTGTCGGTGGAACTTTGAGCGTTGGACTAGCAATTGTAGTTTGGAGGACAGCATTAACTCAGGTCGAATCATCGCTCATTCCATTCCAAATCTTTAGTGCTGGCTTGGTTGCTTTTGCCCATGGTGCAAATGATGTGGGCAATGCAATTGCCCCTCTGTCGGCGATCGTCTATGCCAGTACAACAGGCTCTATTCCCAATCAAAGCTTTGCAACGCCGCTGTGGGTGCTGATCATTGGTGGCGTGGGCATTGTAGGAGGCTTAGCAACGTGGGGCAAAAAGGTAATTGCAACAGTAGGAGAAGGGATTATTCCACTTCAGCCCAGCGTAGGCTTTTGTGCGCAGTGGGGAACTGCCGTGACGGTTTTGGTGGCTTCTCAACTTGGGTTTCCGGTTTCAACTTCCCATGCAATTGTGGGCAGCGTGGTGGGAATTGGGTTGGTGCAAGGGAATGTCCAATTTAAGCCACTGCGAGGGATCGGCTTGGCATGGGTCGTGACAATTCCGATCGCCGCTAGCTTAAGCGCACTCATCTTTGAGATCATTCGTTAGGCTAGAACTTAAAACGACCTGGCTTAACATCTTCGACATTGAACCAGGTCATCTTTGTAGAATTAAGCGAAATTTTTTGCCTTACACCAAACGAAAAATAAAAGGATAGCGGAAAGGTTGGTTAGAATCGCCCAAGCAGTGCGCGATCGCCCAAATCGTCAGACCCCAGTGCAGCAAGAATCCTAAAACAAGTAAAGGCCATAGCACCAAGCCCAATAGACCGAAGCTGATAAACGATAGCACGCCATAAATGCTGCCCAGAATTGCCCCCCAGAACCACACGTTAAAGTGGAAGTTAATGGCTTCCTTGGCGTTGGCTTTAACGACCGAATCCTCGGAAAGAACAGAGATTGCTATCGGGATAGCAATGCCAACCAGTGAAAGGCTAATAAAAATCGATCCATGGCTCAGAATCGATAGCAGCTTACGTTTTCCAGCATCCGAGCTTTGCATGTAATATTTCTCCTGAATCTTATCAAGTGTCTTAGGTGATCTTTGTAATAGATTTATCCTATCGCCTTACTTTACTTTTGCAGAAGATAAGTTTACCGAACGCAATTTTCGGTCATTACAACTATCGACACTGAACTATCGGCACTGAAATTTGAAGAGAAACAAATCAGATGGGAAACGCTTACCTTCTAACCTACCATCTGATCCCAAGCTCGAACAATGCCCAATAAAGCAGAAGGAAGTTGGGCTTCAACTGTACTCTCATATTGAGTCATTCCATCCTTGCTCATCAGCGTTATTGTAATACTCTCGGCATTTCTTCCCACGTAATTTAACCCATTAAAGTCGCTAAACTGCTGTTGCTTTAAAAGCTGCTGAAATGCCTCAACCTGCTGAAGCGAAATTTGATGAGACTGAAATTGAGATAGAGAAGCTCCAGGCTTAAGAAGCGATCGCCAAATCTGACCATCTTCTCGCAAGATTGTTTCATACGTTTGACGAGTAAAGCCGCCGCTAGCAACTGCCCGAAACACGACAGAGGCTCCTAATTTAGCGGGATTTCTATAGGTAGGCAGGAACGTGGGAACAAGCGAAGTTTGTTGACTAACGGCTTCATCCAAATAAATTTCTGAGCCGCTATCATTCGCGTGGTAAACCCAGAAACTAGGCGCTGGAGCAAGGCTACCCACTCCAGAACTGCTGATCTGAGGATTATCCGTTCTATTGTCAACGACAATAACGCGCCACCCTGGTAAATCAGAGCAGGCGATCGCCAGAGATGGACAAGTCTGCCAATACTGCTGAGATTGGGCAATGTTAAGTTGGCTGGCAGGAATGCCCAATTGCTCTGCCGACGTTGCAAGAATGCGATCGCCCACTTGCGGTGGCAAACTCACTACCCCAACTTCGCTTTCTAACCGAATATTTTGACCTGCTCGATCTGCCCGATAAAACCAATTTCGGTGCCCGTTGGTAACTTCTACTCGCCATCCTTCTATTGGAAGTTGAATGCACAATTCTCCAGGCGCTTTGAGACCCAAACAATCGTCTTCCCAAGTTTCAATCGTGGAGCTAGCAATACTCAACTGCTGCCTAGGCAGATTTAGTCGCCGAGCCAAGTCGCGTCGAATCGGATTAGCAATTTGCCGTGGGAACTGTTCTGCTTGAGGCGAAGTCAGAAAGGGCAATGGGTTGGCAGCATGGATAAGGGTGCCACTCCCGTAAAACAACAATATTCCCCAGACTATATAGATCAAAAATTTGGGGAGAAACCGACGCAGATTAGCGCGGGCGATGGGGCGAAACATAATGCTAATAATCATAGGATATTGATGTTGCACTACCTGACTCACGACTCAAAATCTACGATTAGAGTGCCCTGCAATTCTAACCATTCTTCTTACACTCCATCTAGAATTGCATCCGGATTGGCTGCAACTTGCCTCCCAAAGCCAGAAGTGACACATCGTTACTTTAGCTGAAAGCCTTGTTAATCAACGAGTTTAGAGGGCGATCGCTTACCTCATGCTCCGGATAAGGTGTGCCAGAAAAAACAGTGGAGTTTTGTCTTTAGAATCGGGCACTTAGTTTGAGTATCTTGCGTCATAGGTGGATAAGCATAAGGGTTGTCTACCAGCCGAAAGGGAGCATCTAGTGATTAGGTTCTTTTAGAAGTCTTGACCAAAAGAACCCAAGCATTCCTAAGGCATCAACTAGGAAATATATAACTACAGGGATAGGGAAGACAATGATATCAAGAAATAGTGGAACCAGCCTTAAGCAGGCGACAACCTTGAATGTGAACGCTCAAAATACTGCTTATCAGAACGCGATCGGTGATGCTGATGCAGGTAAATATTACCGTTTTCAGTTAAATCAAAAAAGTAGCCTTGAATCAAATACCAAAGGCACTAAAGCTTCGACCCAAAACCAATCTACGATCGCCGCCAAAACCAAAGTCGCCACCTTCAATTCTTGGAATGCTACTGCCAATTCTGCATTATCGACTAAAGATCTTTATGTGCGATCGGCAAAAGCTAAAACTGCATCTACCAATAACCCTGGCAAATGGAATGCAAGCTTCCTCAACCGCACTTCCAGCGACGTTGCCGACTATAATTCATACGATTTTAGCCGTCCTGCTGCCACCCTTGATCTAGGATCTGGCGGCAGCAAAGGCAAAACAGCAGCTCAACTGAAAATTAGTTTTGGCAACGGTCGTCCGACTAGCAATGTTCAAAGCAATAATTTTGCTATGCAGGCTTGGACAAGCGTGAAGCTACAAGAAGGCAAGTTTTATAAGGTTTCAAGTAAGTCAGACGATGGGACTCGCTTCTTCTTCAAAGATCAGCAAACAGGACAAGTATTAACTACATTGAGTGGCGATTGGCGCACTCGTAGTACTAGAGCCCCTGAATGGAATAAGGTGCTAAGCGTGCCCAAAGGCGGTAAGTACGACTTTTATGTACAGTACTACGACAAGAGCGGGCGATCGAGCATCAATGTAAAGTTGGAAGAAGTGGAACAAACAGGGCGGGTGAAAACTTCAACCGGACTCAATGTTCGCCAACAGCCTTCAACAACAGGCAACACTCCCTTCCGGTTACTAAAACAAAACGACACGTTCAAGATTAGTAAGCAAGTCAAATCTAACGATGCCAGCAATCCTGCGTGGTATGAGATTAAAACTAAGGACGGCAAGCGGGGCTTTGTTTCGGCGGGGTCTGGGTTGTCTGAACTGGTAGGTGGCTCTAATGTTGTAACGCTAGGCACGAGTGAGGGCGGGGGTGGCATCATTTCCAAACCGCCCATAACTCCAACGACCCCAACTATCCCCACAACTCCTGGTAACACAGGAGGATTTGGATCAAGCAGTGGTTCTATTCCTTCTAAAGGGCTTGTTAAAGGTAGCTCGATCGGCTTGCGATCGGGAGCGGGAACGAGTGCAGCAATTCTAAGTGATTTGTCTAAGAACGCTTCCTTGAACATTGTTGGCAAAGTTGCTGGAGATAGGTATTACGTCAATGATGTCCCTTATGACCAGTGGTATCAGGTCAAAGCCAGCAATGGTCAAACGGGATACGTTGCGGCTTACTACGTTGACGGCGGCGATAATGGCGGCAAGTATTCCTCTTCTCTTAATCCTAAGAGCACCTACTATGGGGAGCACCTTAAGGCAGCACAGCCTTATAAAGCGGCGGTAACTGCGGCAGCATCTCCCTACAAGTGGCTGAAACCCTCAATTTTGGCGGCGATCGGTTCCCGTGAATCGGGTTGGGGCTTGTTCCTCGACTCCCAGGATAAGGGAGATAGCGGGTATGGTCATGGGATCATGCAAATTGACAGCGATTCTCATGCAGAATTTATCCGAACCAAAGACTGGCGTAATCCGGGCGTTAACATCCAGTACGCCGTTGATAATGTGTTGGCTGAGTACTATAGCTATTTATCTCGGAACACCAGTCTTACGGGCTTTGACTTGCTGAGGGGCGCGATCGCCTCCTACAATGCAGGCCCTAGCAACGTTGTTGCCGCTCTTAGGGCTGGGCTGGATGTGGATGGCTATACCACAGGCAAAGATTATTCTTGGGATGTTATCCAACGCGCAGGTTGGTTCCAAGACAATGGTTGGGCTTAACACCTGCTTAGAATAATCACTCAAGATTTACTTGAATAGAAAACGTTGCCGTTTTACAACGGCAACGTTTTCTATTCAAGCAGGATAAATTCGCGATGTTTTTTAATTGCTGAGTCAATAGCTGCTCAAACCTGGGCGATCGCAAACCCCTCAATGGACGAAAGCTCAAAGTGTCACAAAGCGTAGCGGCAAATCATTCCAAATTCATTGGTTGTTCCTTGAGCCAGCAACCCATGGCGCTAGCAAAGACCAGACACTTCTTGAAAGTGGCAACTTGCTTCCATGGAAACGAAGAGAAGACCAGTAATTTGATTAAGTAAGGGACAGAGATTTCAACTGAACTTTATTCTGTTCTATGTCCAAATTCTTATTCTTGAATGATGACAGGCAGGGAGTTAAGTTAACCACGCTACTGTGTAGCACAAAGCACGAGTGCGTCTTATCTATAAATTATTCATTCCTTTATAGGAATCTTTGGGTGCTTCACAAGTTCCTCAACCTGATTTTCTAATTTGAATGTTTAATTAAGCGTATAAGGTTTATCTCGGCAGTCGTTCTTTCCAAAGCTCAGTCTTCTCTAAATTCGACTCTAGTTTGATTAGATATCTGTAGGTTCTAGGTCATAAGAAACATGGTTTTGCCTTCACCTTGGGCAAAAATCCTTCTACCGAATGATCTAATTGTTTTCAGTCATTTTGTAAAATAAAATACAAGATGACAGTACGATACTCGATCATATAAATCAGGGTTTCTCGACGCAGCGTAATAAGAGAAAATACTTAACCAGAGACAGCATTATGAAATATAAATTTAGTGGCGTTCCCCTTACTCATCATGATTCTGCTCAGCAGATTCATTCACAGAGAGCCTTTTTAGCTTTAACTGCCTTGGCTGCCGCCACCGGTTTAGGAATTCTTTGGAACGTTCCTCGCACTAGTCAAAACGAGGTCGAAACGTTGCAGCCCGCTCTAGGTGCCGTTAGTGCGATCGCCAAAAACTTTAACCAATCACAAATTAAGCCCTTAGAGGCTGCTGTTCCTGGCGGTTGGAAAACCAATCAGATTGCTGCTGGAGTTGTGGCATATTCGGTGCCTGCCGAAGAAGTTGAAACTATTGCAGACCCAGTCGCCCCAAGTGCAAGCGCTGGTTCAACGTTAGATGGAACTCGCTTCCCTTATGTGTCTGAAGTCCGTGGGTCTGACTTGCTGGCAAACCCGATCGCGCCAGGTATTTATCAATGGACAAATACTTGGGAAGGAGAAGGATATAGCCGGGAGTATGATCGCCAAGGTCAGTTAGTTGCAGAACGAGAAGGTGGAGTCGATATCAACGTTACTTTTACTTACAACTCGAACGTTAAAGATCCTACAAAACCCAACTTAACGATCAAGGTTCAGAACAATCAAGATAAAACAGGACAACTCACTAATTTGTCAGCTTTTCTGAACGATCCGGAGACAGGGGCTGCGATCGATCGACAAGACTTTGCACAACTTCCCCCCACCTATGATGTGACTGCTACGCGGAATGGTGGGTTTGGTGGAACAGAGATCAAAACTTTAGACCCATTAGGAACAGTAACTTTTGCCTATCGGGTTTCTTTAGATGAACTCAATCGGCAACCGATTAAGCTGCAAGGTATTAACCGTTACTTTAATGAACGCTTGCAAGAAATTGCTAGCCTCGAAGCGCAGGGTTGGATCGTCAAAGAGGTGCCAGCGGCTCGGTAAGGATAACAGCTTGCTCTAGGGGCGCATGTTTTTATCCTCACCTTAATCCCTTTTGCCTAAGTGAGGCTGTTAACTGAGTAGGCAACGTTGTGAGCCTGCAAGACCTTTGGAGGAAAGAGCAATCCTATCCTAGCTTGAGAACCCGGTCTAAGGAGTGCATGATCGCCAGGTTTGGGTTATCCTTGCATAGCCAGAGCAAGGTATGATACCTCTAGTGAATCAGAAAAAACAATGGTAGAACGTCCAATTAAGAAGTCTGAGCGTCCAGCTAAAGACACTCCAGCTAAAGACACCGAAACAGACAGCCTTGATATTTCCCAGCCTTCTGGGGAGCGGAGTTCTCCTCCTCCTCCAACTCGAAATAAAGACCGTGACAGCGATCGCGATAAAGACCGCGACAAAGACCGGGATCGCGATCGCTCTAAAGGTAAAAGAGATTCTAGAGATAAAAGTGAGCCTCGGTTCGCTGGCAATCCTGCACTCATGCGTGGTCCTAAGCCTGCTAAAGCAAAGCCACCCGTTGAAGAAATTCCGCCTGAAGAAATTGTTGAAGAAATTGTTGAAGAGGAAACTGACGTTCCTGTGGAAGCCCCTGTAGCAGCAACAGTTGAGGCTTCAGTAGAAGCGATCGCTGAACCTCCGGTGCGAGTGCCAAGCGAGCCTCCAATCGAAATTCCTGCTGATGTACCGATTGAACCTCCAGTAGAAATTCCTGCCGTAGTGCCAACTGAGCCTCCAATTAACATTCCTGCTGAGCCACCTATTGAAGTGCCAGATGCGCCTCCGCTGGAGATTCCTGCCGAAGTGCCTGCTGAGCCTCCTACCGAAGTTCCAGATGAGCCTCTAATTGAGGTACCCACAGAGCCTCCTACCGAGATTCCTCCTGCTGACATACCTGTCGATGTGCCTGCTGAATCTCCTACCGAGATTCCCACTGAGCCTCTTATTGAAGTGCCCGCCGAAACTCCCATTGAGGTTCCTACTGAAGCACCAGATGCACCTCCTGGTGAGGTGCCTGCTCAAGTTCCAGTAGAAGCAGTAACCGAAGCAGTGCCTGAAAAGCCATCTGAAGCATGAATGATCTGCCCCCCGTATCTGCTGAGTAAGCTAGGTGGAGGTCACAAAGCCTAGCAATATTAGAGAAGGTGGGGCTTCAAACTTACTTGAGTCAAAGCACTTTTTAGTAGTTTGACACCAGCTAACAGACGGTGTAGAAAGAGAGGAAAAGGTTAAATTACTATAAGAATAATTAATAATTTCCTTAGCCCTCAGATTTGCACCATGGTTGAACTGCTTCGTCCCCTCGTGACCTGGATTAATCAACTGGCTGAAGTTCCCCAATCTGAGTGGGACGCTTTGGCAATGCCGCTCAAAACTCCATTTTTAGAATGGGAGTGGCTCAACAATATGGAAACCTCTGGTAGTACTAGTCCGAGGACCGGCTGGCTGCCAAACCATCTCACGGTTTGGCGCGACCCTAGCGGCAACGGCGGAGCCGATCGCCACCTCATTGCAGCAGCACCGCTCTACCTAAAGGGGCATAGCCAAGGCGAGTTTGTCTTTGACCACCAGTGGGCAGATTTAGCGAACCGAATGGGCATTGAGTACTACCCCAAAATGCTGGGAATGTCACCGTTCACGCCTGCTGAGGGCTACCGCTTTTTAATTGCGCCCGAAGAAGATGAGGACGAAATTACAGCGTTAATGATTGAGGCGATCGATCACTTTTGCATTCAGAACCATATATCAGGCTGCAATTTTCTCTACGTTGATCCTGAGTGGCGATCGATCATGGAACGCCATGGGTTTAGCTCTTGGATGCACCATAGCTACATTTGGAGCAACCAAAACTTTCAGGGATTTGACGACTATTTGGGCGCGTTCAACGCCAATCAACGACGTAATATTAAAAGAGAGCGGAAAGCGGTAGAGAAGGCAGGGTTAATTATTAAACCTCTGACAGGCGAACAGCTTTCAACAGCGCTTTTGTCACGGGTCTATGACTTTTACTGTGATACTTGCGACAAGTTTGGTTGGTGGGGTAGTAAATATCTGACCCGTCGCTTTTTTGAACAGCTTTATCCTAACTACAGCCATCGAGTTGTGATGTTTGCAGTATATGATGCAAAAGACACTCAAGATCCAGTGGGCATGTCGTTTTGTTTAACGAAAGATACGAATCTTTATGGACGCTACTGGGGAGCATTTCAGGATTTTGAGAATTTGCATTTTGATACGTGCTATTACACCCCTATTGAATGGGCGATCGCGCATAATATTCAAACTTTTGATCCCGGTGCTGGAGGGCAGCATAAGAAGCGCCGAGGTTTTCCGGCTACTCAAAACTATTCACTCCACCGTTTCTACAACCGCCGCTTTTCTGAAATTTTGCGCACCTACATGGGTGAAGTCAATATGATGGAGCAACAGAAAATTGAGGCAATGAATGCAAATATACCCTTTAAGCAGGAACAGGAGCAAGGGAGCGAAGAGAAGGAAGTTGGAGATTTCACAATCTTGGCTGATTGATGGGCGATCGGACGGGTTCACTCGCTTTTGGCAGTCATCATCTCCATGAAAGCGGCTTACAGATAGCGATCAAACGGGTCTTCCGCGCTGCCAAAATCGATAAACGGCTCAGTTGCCATACTTGCCGCCACAGCTTTGCGACTCACCTGTTCGAAAACGGTTATGACATCCGCATAATTCAAGACTTACTGGGGCATAAGGATATCAAAACGACGATGATTTATACGCATGTTTTAAATCGAGGAGGACAGGGGGTTAAAAGTCTGCTCGATCTTTAACAAACTGTTAGCGGACTTTTTCCAGCAAAATCTAGCCCTCTCTGAAAACTTAAAACCCAGTCTGGCTATTACGTACGATCGCGCCATAACTTTGCTATCTAGCAAGTCAGCATTAACGTTCATTAAAGCTTCAACACTGCCATAAATGCCTCTTGGGGCACATCCACCGTCCCGATCGCCTTCAACCGTTTCTTACCCTTTGCCTGTTTCTGTAACAGTTTCTTCTTGCGGCTAATGTCACCGCCATAGCACTTCGCTAACACATCTTTTCGGAGCGCCGGGATGTGTTCACTCGCTACGACACGGCTACCGATCGAAGCTTGCAGCGGAATCTTGAACTGATGACGCGGAATCAACTCCTTCAGCTTCTCAACCAAGGCTTTGCCTACAAAGTAAGCCTTGTCACGGTGAACAATGGTGGCAAGGGGATCAACAGGCTCACCGTTGATCAGCACATCTAACTTCACCAACGGATTCTCGCGGTAGCCAATTAGGTGATATTCCATGCTGGCGTAGCCTCTAGAACGAGACTTCATTTGGTCAAAAAAGTCCGTGACGACTTCAGCCAAAGGCAGTTCATACATCAATGTGGTTCGCCCCTGGGTGAGGTACTTCATATCTTTGAACACACCCCGCCGACTCTGGCTCAACTCCATCAATGCCCCCACGTAGGCTTCTGGAGTAATCATATCGACTTGAACATAAGGCTCCTCAATTTTCTCGCGTTGCTGAGGATCGGGGAGGTGGCTAGGGTTATCAATATAAACTTCTTCGCCGTTAAGCTTAATGACTTTATAGATGACCGAGGGAGCCGTGGTAATCAAATCAAGGTCATATTCTCGCTCTAGCCGCTCTTGAACAATTTCCATGTGCAGCAATCCTAAAAAGCCGCAGCGGAAGCCAAAACCCATAGCGCTGGAGGTTTCTGGCTCGTAGTGCAAGGAGGCATCGTTAAGACGAAGCTTTTCTAAAGACTCTCGTAGATCTTCAAACTGATCGGCATCGGTGGGGAAGAGTCCACAGAAGACCATGGGCTTGGCTTCGGTGTAGCCAGGGAAGGGTTCGGCGGCAGGAGCGGCGGCGAGGGTGATGGTGTCGCCAACACGGGCATCTTCAACGGACTTGATAGCGGCTGCGAGGTAGCCGACTTCTCCGGCATGAAGGGATTCGACTTGAATTTGAGTGGGGGCGAGAATGCCGAGTTCGTCGATTTGGTATTCTTTGCCAGAGACCATGAACCGAACGCGATCGCCCTTTTTCACGGTTCCATCCATGACTCGAAAATAGACAATTACGCCCCGGTAGGCATCGTAGTAGCTATCAAAAATCAGTGCCCGCAAAGGCTGATCGATCGTATCTTCTGGAGGCGGCACTTTTTCAACAATCGCTTCTAAAATGTCGCCAATGCCAATTCCCTCCTTTGCCGAGGCAAGAATGGCATCGCTGCAATCTAGCCCAATAATTTCCTCAATTTCGCCTGTAACGCGATCGGGGTCTGCTCCGGGCAAGTCAATTTTGTTGAGCACCGGAATAATTTCTAAATCGTTCTCTAGCGCCAAATAAACGTTCGCCAGGGTTTGCGCTTCTACACCCTGAGACGCATCTACCACTAGCAGCGCCCCCTCGCAGGCAGCCAGCGATCGCGATACTTCATAGGAAAAGTCAACGTGTCCCGGCGTGTCAATCAGGTTCAATACATAATCCTGACCGTCTTTTGCCGTGTAGTTCATGCGGGCGGCTTGCAGCTTAATGGTAATGCCCCGCTCTCGCTCTAGATCCATATTGTCAAGAAGTTGGGCTTTCATATCGCGATCGCTCACCGTTCCTGTCACTTGGAGCAAACGGTCTGCCAACGTGGATTTGCCATGATCAATGTGGGCAATGATGGAAAAGTTGCGAATGCGAGAGACAGGTACGTCAGTCATATGAAGAAGAACTCAGGAAGGTAGGAACGAAATGCCTTAACTTATTTTAATGCTTAAATTTTAATGCTTAAGTAGAGGGTGGACTTGTCTGTAACCTGATTTGGAGATATGAACAATTCGAAGCGAAGTTCCCCTGTTGTTGAGCGCACGTCGTAAAATGCAGTGTATCAGGTGATTATACCCACGGTGTATCCTTAACACGTTATATCTTTAACCTTGCACCCTATTGTGACTCAAGGATTTCAGCATACTATGAATGACCCGATCGTTGGTTCCAAGCCGCCATCTGGCAAAGTTGATCTCTCTGTTCAAATTGATGCTGAGTTGCTTGAGCAACTCAGCCATTTAACTAACGACCCCAGTAAAGTTATTGAAGTTGCGGTTCGGCAGTGGCTGAGCGGCAGCCGTAGAGATGATGAAGTGACTCGAACTGTCTACCGGAATCCACCTGTTCCGCCTAAAGGGGAATGGAACGATTAATGGATATCCCTTGTGCTTCATTGTTTTCCAAATGAGCGCTTAGTTAAGGTGGGTAGAAAACGGGTAGGTGCAAACTTAAATCGGGAACTCTAGGCTTGCCCAACCCTGATTTCAGGCTTTTGCCCGCTGTCTATGCTTCAGTCAACGCCAAAAAGTGTCCCGACCGATCGCAGTTCTACGCTGATGACTCCGCCTAGCGATATTCCGCTTTCGACTACCCAGCCTACGCCCTTCCCTTCTCAGCAACGCAATGGATGGCGATCGGTTTCGGATGCGGATTTGGTTTTCACTCAAGATGAGACAGGACGATATCTTTCATTTTGTTGGCGAAATAGCGGGCATAGAATTAATCCAGAGCAAGTGATTGTTCAGCCGTCGCAGTTTGCCCCCTTAGTTGCCTCTACATACCTGGGGCTTGTGCGACAGGTACTGGATAGCTTAACTCCCACGCGGTTTGAGTATGGGTTTGTCTATGCCAGTCGGTATTTCATCTTTGACCTGACCCTGAGTCCCATCATTGTGCCCTACGGCTCAGCAACACTTGTGGTAGCGATGGGGCGGTTTCTACGAATTGTTAGCCGAGAAGAAGCACTGGCATTAGTCAATGCGATCGCCCCTTCAGTTCTGGCTCCACGCTCTAGCCGTTACCGCCAGCAGTTGACTCAGGTGATTGGACAAATTCGCCGGAGCCTTAATTTAGAAACAATTTGGCAACAAGCTGTAGAAGGCTTAGGCGAAGCGCTAAATGTTAGCCGTTGTTTAATCTGTCCCTACAAGCCTTCAAGCCAGAGTTTGAAGGTCGTTGCAGAGTATTGCCAGTCGGACTTAGATCCTATGTTAGGGGCAGATCTGAAGATTGAAGACAGGCTGTATTTAGATCAAGCGCTCTCGACGCTAGAGCCGGTCACGTTTAACTTGACAGAGGGTGCCCCGCACTCGGTTTTGGCGCTCGCTACTCCTTACAAAGACCAACCCAATGGCTTAATCATTCTCTATCAATTCAATTGCGATCAATTTAATCAAGCCTCACCCTGGAGCGATATTGACCTTGATCTCTTGAAGGAAATTGCTGACCAAGTGGGTACCGGAGTTGCCCACGCTACCTTGCTTGAAGAAAGCCGAAACTTAGCGGCTGAACTTCAACGCGCCAACGAAAGCCTCATGGAGCGCCACCGAGAAATTGAGGAAGCCCGACAGCAAGCTGAAGCAGCATCTCGTCTCAAAAGCGAGTTTCTAGCAAATACCTCTCACGAACTGCGCACGCCTCTCAATGGTGTGATTGGCTTCCTGAAGCTCATCATGGACGGCATGGCAGATGATCCTGAAGAACAGAGCCAGTTTATTGAAGAGGCGCATCGTTCAGCCATTCATTTGTTGAGCATCATCAACGACATTTTAGATGTCGCCAAAATTGAAGCAGGGAAGATGCAGCTTGATCTCAATCCTATTCAACTAGACGACCTATTGGGCGATGTCGAGAACTTCATTCGCCCCCAATCGCAGCAAAAGTCTTTAAGCCTAGAAATCCTCACGCCTGCAACCCGTGATGAGGTGGTGGTGTTGGGCAACTACCAACGGCTATTACAGGTGATGTTGAACCTGCTGAGCAACGCCGTCAAGTTCACCCACGAAGGCGGAATTACCATTACTGCCGAAGTGCTGCCTGACAAAATTTTGGTGCAAAACCAGGAGAAGCCAGGTAGCGTCAAAATTAGCGTGGCGGATACGGGCATTGGCGTTTCTTTGGAAAAACAAGACAAATTGTTTCAGTCTTTTAGCCAGGTGGATGGATCACGGACTCGTCAATATGGAGGTACGGGCTTGGGCTTGGCGATTTCTCAAAAGCTGGTGGAAGCGATGGGTGGAGTTGTTAACTTTTACAGCATGGGTGAAGGGTTAGGCTCAACTGTCACCTTCACCGTGCCGCTCTATCAAGACCCGGTCATGATTAGCGCTGATTCGTCTGAATTGTTGCTTTAGAGAGGGGTGACTTCAGATCGCTCAAGCCTAAAGCTGTAATCTTCGTTGCGACCCACTTTGCTTTGAATCACAAAGGCATAGGTGCCCGCTCCCAAAGTAGAAGCGAGTAGCCTCTCATCATCGCCAGGTCTAATATTGGCAAACAGAAAGTTACCGCTACTTCTGACGGTTTCTCCACTAGCATTGAGCAGTCGGAAGGCAATGTCATCGTTGCCATTGTTAGATAGCTCTGCTAAAAGGCGACTGGTGCGATCGACTGTAAAACGGTAGGAATCTACATCGCGATCGCCGCCTACAGACCCAGATTCACGATAAGTTCGCCCGGACTGCAACCGACCCAAATTTTCCGTTTCTCCTAAATTGGTACCTGAACCTATTCCACCAAACCCTGAGCCGATTGAAGAAGAGGCAGTGAGATTAAACTCGTAATCCTGTTTGCTGCCCTTAGCGCTTCCTAAACGAACGTAGTATGTTCCGGCAGGTAGGCTGGCTCTAATTTGTTTTGTTGCCCCAGGTTGAATGTTCCTGAACAAAAATTTGCCGTTGCTGCCTTGAATAGTGTTGCCGCGGCCATCGAGAATGGTCATGGCGATCGGGCTTTTATCTTTATCTTCGTTCTCTATTTTGGCGGTGATAGAGGTCGTCCTGTCTAATTTAAAGCGGAAGAAGTCGAGATCTTTCTTTCCTACTTCCCCCGAACGAGAATAGCTGCGACTCAGCGTACCAATATCTTTTGCTTTTTCAATGGAGTCGCCTACGTCGCGGCTGAACAGACCTGCACGGATAGATCTAAGCGGATTTGTTCTTAACGTCTGAGTTATTTTAGAAGTCGGTAGCATGGCTAAGCCTGGGTAAAAAATGAGTTGAACGCGATCGCGGCTAATCTGCCTTGTCTCTGATTGCAGGAGCTAAAAAATATGGGACGATCGCAATAGCAAAAATGTTCCCAAACACTTAATTTTCTTAACTGTAACGAGATTCAACATTCCCCATGGCTCACTATCAACAGCTTATTAAGGTTCAAACTCAAGGGAAATCCTTGCAAAAAGTGACGACTAAAGTTGCGGCGATCGTGGCAGAGTCGGGCATTCAAACAGGGCTATGTAGCTTGTTTCTACGGCATACTTCCGCCAGCCTGATTATTCAAGAGAATGCCGATCCTGATGTGCTGCTAGACTTGGCACACTTTTTGGCGAAGCTGGTGCCAGAGGGCGATTGCTACATCCACAGCACCGAAGGAGGGGATGATATGCCCGCTCACATTCGCACCGTATTAACTCATACCTCAGAGCAAATCCCGATCGCCAATGGCAGGCTAGTTTTGGGAACCTGGCAAGGTATTTATCTGTGGGAACATCGCCAGAGAAACCACTTGCGAGAACTTGTCGTGCACGTGATGGGCGACTAGCACCGAGAAGTTGAGACAGCAAGAGAGTCGGTTTTACAAAAAGTAACAGGATTGACTTACGCGTAAGTCAAAGCTTTAGACTTAATAACTATTCGTAAAATTCAGTCGATCGCCCTTTTAGTAAATCTTCTAACTCTATGTTTCCTACCCAGCGTCCTCGCCGTCTCCGCAACCATCCCCAGCTTCGTCGCATGGTGCGAGAAAATATTCTGACGACCAATGATTTAATTTATCCATTATTTGCGGTATCGGGTGAGAGTTTCGCCAAAGAAGTAAAATCGATGCCAGGTGTGTATCAGTTGTCGATCGATAAAATTGTTGAGGAAGCCAAAGAAGTCTATGACCTGGGCATTCCAGCCATTATTCTGTTTGGCATTCCTGCCGATAAAGACAACGACGCAACAGGCGCATGGCATGATCACGGCATTGTGCAGCGGGCAGCAACCGCCGTTAAAGAAGCGGTTCCAGGTTTGCTGGTGATTGTTGATACTTGTTTGTGCGAATACACGCCTCATGGGCACTGTGGCTACTTGGAAGTGGGCGATTTGTCGGGACGGGTGCTAAATGATCCGACATTGGAACTGTTGAAGAAAACGGCGGTTTCTCAGGCAAAAGCAGGGGCTGATATTATTGCGCCTTCGGGCATGATGGACGGCTTTGTCCAGGCAATTCGAGCAGGACTAGATGAAGCAGGGTTTGAGGATATTCCAGTAATGTCCTATGCTGCCAAATATTCGTCTGCTTACTATGGCCCATTCCGAGATGCGGCTGAATCGGCACCGCAGTTTGGCGATCGGCGCACCTATCAAATGGATCCAGCCAACGGCACAGAAGCCCTTAAAGAAATCGCCCTCGACATTGCCGAAGGTGCAGATATGTTGATGGTAAAACCTGCCCTGGCTTACATGGATATTATCTGGCGCGTCAAACAAGCGACCAACCTGCCCGTTGCCGCTTATAACGTATCGGGAGAATATGCGATGGTGAAAGCCGCAGCACTTAATGGTTGGGTGGATGAAGAAAAGGTCGTAATGGAGACGTTGATCGGATTTAAACGGGCAGGTGCAGATCTAATTCTGACCTATCACGCCAAAGATGCAGCCCGTTGGTTGAATGCTTAGGCTGTAAGTCTCTCCACCTTTAGAACATCCAGCGCCGCAGCATTTCCCAGGTGTTCGGTACATCAAGATGACTAGCGGCATAATTCCGACAGAGCAGATCTTCATCTAAAAATAGATCATGCTTTTCATTGATTTTGTTGCTGACTGTAGCGGCAAGTTCTACTGCATCCGGGGGTTTTGCCGCTGCTAGTTTTTTGAGACGCTTCCACAGATCTTTGGCGGGTAGACTGACTGTGAGCGCGATCGCCCCTTGCTCAACAGAAATATCGTTCGCCAACAATTGCACCAGCAGCGTATTCATCACCAAATTTCCCTGCCAAGGAAACAGGATCGTTTGTCGCCCATTCTCCAGCCAAAAGTTATTTTCTAGCTCATACGCCGTAAAATTCGTCCTGGCTTCCAGCAGCAAATCCCGCGCCGTTGCATCTAAAAAAGCAGGAATAGCATCAGAGCAATAAATCTGAAACATCTCCTGCCGCACCCGATCATGAATAATCCCTGGCTCACCTCCAAAGTAAGGCACTCTGCCGCCCGAAGATTGAATCACATCTACTACCCGATGATCGCGGTCTACCGAGAGAATTTGCCAGCGCTTTCCTGCAAAAATCAGCAGCAGCCCTTCTGTTAGTGGTGAATCGATCGGTAAGGTGCCTAGCGTTTTCCCAGCAGTTGTAATACGGAATTCTTCAGGGGTTTTGAATGCTGTATAAAAGCTGTAATGGTTAACAATGCGTTCACCTTTCAAGCCCAGCAGCAACAGCCCTTCTTGACTCTGTTGAATCAAATCTTTTTCGGCTAAACACCGCAGCAATTGAATATAAGTCGCTTGATCGATCGCCTGAAAAGCTCCTACTTTACAAAGGGTTTCCCAAGCCCAATCGGGTCGGACTCCGCCATGCTGAGCAATCAGGGAAAGCAACTGTTGCACCATTGTAGAAAGGTGAAGCTTACCTACTACTGGAGGTTCATACCAGCCTTGTAAGAGCAGATGAATGATGGCGATCGCTTGCACCAATGAGGGATGCAAAGTTGCTTCAGGATGGGTAGACGGTGTGATCTCTGGCTCAGTAATATAAATCCGCAGAATTGCCGGATCGCCCTGCCGCCGCCCCGATCGCCCTAAACGCTGCCGAGTGCTAGCGACAGAATAGGGAGTGCCAATTTGGGCGATCGAGTTCACTGCACCGACATCAATGCCCAACTCTAAAGTCGAAGTACAAATTACATTTGCAGGACGATTTCGTTCTTTAAGAGCTTCCTCCGCAGCCTCTCGCAACTCCTTCGACAAGCTACCGTGATGGGGCATAAATTCGTTAGGAACACGATGATCGTCACATAATCGACCTAGCCAGTCAGCGTATTGCTCTACATCTTGGCGGCGATTAATAAAGATGAGATTCTTCTCTCCCCGCAATACTTTAAATAGATGCTTAGCAATATCAATTTCGTTCCTAGAGT
This sequence comes from Timaviella obliquedivisa GSE-PSE-MK23-08B, assembly GCA_019358855.1. Lineage (NCBI taxonomy): Bacteria > Bacillati > Cyanobacteriota > Cyanophyceae > Oculatellales > Oculatellaceae > Timaviella > Timaviella obliquedivisa. The sequence goes on from JAHHII010000003.1 coordinate 411,999, forward strand.
ATTCCGCCTCGCGTTCCTGGTTAATATCATCAATAAAGATATCAGGCGCAACTTTTCGATATCCTCGAATTTGTAACTTAATCTCCTGCCCTTCCTCAGAAGATTGAATTAATTGGACTAAATTGGATTCTCCAGTGCGTAGATAATCTTTTGCTAAATTCATTTCTCCGAGTGTAGCGCTTAGTCCAATCCGAGGAATGCGACGATCGATCGACTTTTCTAAACGGTGAAGCAGCGATCGCAACTGTTGTCCCCGCTCCGTTCCAATAAACGAGTGCAACTCATCCACCACCACGTACTGCAACGCTGCAAAAATCCTGGGTAGCTCATGTCCCTTACCTACGAACATTGCTTCTAATGACTCTGGCGTAATCAACAAAATTCCCGTAGGTTTCTTCAACAACCGCTGCTTCCGCCCTGAATCCACATCTCCATGCCACGCCTGCACAGGAATCTCCAACCGTTCTCCCAGTTCAGATAAACGATACTGCTGATCGTTGATTAATGCCTTGAGCGGACTTAAATATAAAACCTGAATTCCACTTTTAGAAATCTCTGAAGACTCCTCAGCCAGCTTAGAAAAAATCGGCAAAAACGCCGCCTCAGTTTTACCGCCTGCTGTCGCTGCCGCAAGAATTAAGTCGGTAGTGCCAGTGAGAATGGGGGCGATCGCCCGCTCCTGAATATCGTGCAATTCCGCCCAGCGCTGTTCCCAGATCCATCGCTGCACCTGTTCGTGCAGACGATGGAAACCCGAAGAAGTTGGATTTGGGGGAGGAGTGGGCATGAATCATTGTAAAATCTCTCTTCATTGTAGAATCAATCCTGCGACTCTTCAGCCTCCATCTCTTCAACCCTAATCTCATCATCCAGCGCCTGGATCGCCAGCAGCAACGCTTCCTCCTGCTCTTCAAACTCTTCTTCAGGAATATCGCCCATATCAAACGCTAGTTGCAACGACAACAGCCGCTTGCTCAAATTTTCCGTCTCATCGAGTTCAGTACTAGCTCTCTCTAATATTTTTTCACCAATCCAAGCAATCCCGCTCAGTGGAGCCGTAAACGGTGCCGTCAACAAATCAAAAAACATAAGACTCCTCCAAAGAACAACCACCCTAACTCCCCTTCAAAGTCCCTTTCCTTTAGGAGAGGGATTTAGGGAGAGGTCTCTTCACCCAATCACACCAACTGTGCAAAATTAAATGGTGCAGTGAAATTGTTATATCGAATCCGCAAACGCTTCTCAAATCGCAGATCTAGCGCCTCTACCTGCTCACTAAACTCCGGCTCCGACTCCCAAGGAATCAAATAAGCTGCGTTGTAAATCATGCTATCCGTCAACAAATCATTCTCAATCTGTTCAATCGCCAACGGATTCAAATTCTCTTGAAATGCCTGAATAATATTCTGCTTCCGTTCACCCATTTCAGCCTCGATCGCCTGCCCAATTTTGACAATCTGATCCATACTTAGCGACTGTCCTTCCAAGCGATCGCGCTCTGTTCGCAACCCCTCATTCTCCAACATCAAATTTTCCAACTCTTGATCCGCTTCCCAAAAAATCTTGACGCTGACTTCTCGCCGCCCTTCCAACTTAGAAAAAAGCCCCTTCAGGTTTTCACTCTGAGTCTTAATCAACTGGCTTTCAACCGTCGTCCAATCATCGACAATCAGCCCAAATTGCAACGGCAAAAGAGTCCGATGTCCCTGTTCCATTGCTTGTTCTAGCACGCGCTCATGCCCTAGCAAATTACGACGACTTGCTAAATATCTGTTCTGTTGCGCCTCGGAATAGAGAAACGTAAACTCGTTCACTGTATGGGACTGAACGGGTTGGCGATCGAGTCCCTCTAGCGTTATTTCATGAACCCCTGTAGCCGGAAAAATGCCGTATAAATAAAGTCCACATCCCATACATTCACCTAGAGCGATCGCGTCCCTATGAGGCTACCCAGCAATATCTCTTGAACATCCATCTCGCATTATTTCGATACTTAATTTTGGCTCCTAACCAATCGGTTGAGAAGTTAACACGAGTCGTAGCTTTGCATGAATTAAGTTGATTTGAGCTAGCCCTAAATCAATGTTTCCCTCTACGACAATCCCGACGTTAAGAAGGCGATCGAGCAATTCTAAAATCGACGGATTTGCCGAATGAGTTCCCGGATAATAGCCCCCAGACTGAGGAAATAACGTGCCAATATCGCCCAAATCAATATTAAGATCAGCCAGATCAATTTCAAATATTTCGCACAAATTGATAATTTGCTCTTCTAACTTGCGAACACTTTCTGCCGCTCGTTCTAAGTCAGATTCGCTCAAATCGCCCGACTCCATCCGCCGAATCACCTGTGCCTCCATTAGTTGCCGCACTAGCTCTACAACTGTTAGTAACAGCGGAGCTAGCCCTGCGTCTTTCTTCTTAGGAAACTCTAGACCAGATGCAGGCATTGCTTGAATTTGAGAATTCGTCAGAGACATTCAACCCTCGGTTCGAGATAAAACTGCGCTACCGATCGTTCATTTGCTGATTGCGAATTTGGCGGCGCGTTTCATGGTTCACCATCTGACTGTACCCAGCCATCATTCTTCCCCGATCCACTGCTTGGCTAGAGATCTCCATAATGCTAGATATGGCTCAAAAGCTGGGAATGGTTCGGCTAGTTAGCACTTGTTTCATTGTTTTAACGCTGATCATGTCGATTCCCTACTGAGTACTTTTAGCTGACCTTCCAAACTCTCAATCCTTGCCTGCAACTGACGATTCGCTTCAAGCATCTGTTGCGACTGACTGCTAAGGTACGGATCGCTTTCCCACCAGTTAATTCCAATTTCTTTTGCCTTATCAACCGATGAAATGAGCAGCCGAATCCGAATGCTCAGGAGTTCGGTAGAACCCACCGAAACAGAAATATCTCCAGCAATGACAATACCTTTATCTAGCACGCGCTCTAGCACATCTGCCAAGCTAGAGCCTTGAGTGGACGTTGTAATGGCGCGACCTGCGGGGGATGCAGTCATGGTAATTATTCCTCTGAGGTATGAATGCGGTAAGAGGCTTGCTTTCTAGAACCGTTCTGAGAGATGGTTAGTCCTTTGGCTGTTAAAGCTTGCAGCGCATTTGCTACATCCGATCGCCTAATGCCTAATGCAGACTGAATTTCAAACGGACGCGCTTCCTGCTGTTGCTGCAAATATTCGTAGATTTCCTGTTGATACGGCACGGACAAGCTTTCTTCTTTGCTATCAACAGAATCAAAATCGATAGAATCCAGGTTGGGTTCGGGCGAGTCGTCTAGATTCATTAAATCATTGAAGATTGCGAGGCGATCGCCTGGAATTGATGGCAGTATTTCATTGAGTTCTATTTCATGAAATTCAAGAACTGGTGCATCCAACTCGTCATGAAGAGCGATCGGCAGAGAAACCTGAAGCGTATCATTAGCAATAAAGCTGTTGAAGATTTCCCATAAAATATGAGTGGCTTCCTCTAAAGGTAAGGCTGTGCGAGAGAGCAAGAGATCCTGACAAATATCTCGAAATTCTGCGTTCTCTGGCATCACCATGACTTCATGTTCATGACAAACCTTGCCGATCATTAAACACGATCGCAAGCCTGATGATCTTTCATTCGCTGTTCTTTTGCGAAATGCTTTAACGATCTGTACAATTGCTACGGCGCTTTCTCGATCAATCCCTGTTTTTTGAACCACAATTTCTTGCTGCGTCAGTTCATCGGGTTCAGGGATATTGATAGTAATCAGGCGATCGAGTAAAGCATCTTGAGTCGAATGAACCCCGCAGTATTCTTCAGGATTGGAGGTAAAAATACCTCGAAAATGAGGGCTGACTCGGACGTATTCTGACCGATCTTTGTTAGGTGGCAAAACCAGAAGTTTCTCTTCCAATGCAGAGAGCAGAACATTATTAACTTCGGGACGCGATCGATTAAATTCATCATAAACGAGCGTAAAGCCCTCTCTACAAGCCAATGTCAGCCGAGAATCGACCCAATTGTGACGCAGTTCATCCTCAACTTTAACGACACTATGAATAAAATTATCAACAACTTTCTTCCGGGTGTAACCCGTTTGATTACCAATTAAATCCGAGGTTTTGAACTCGTCATCACCAAACATCAGCATGATGGGGCGTGCCAGCAGGTCGGCAAGGTGAAGCGCCAACGTGGTCTTGCCAGTGCCAGCAGGCCCTCGTAGATGCACAGAATATCCTGATTGCAGGTAGCGTAAGGCGCGGGTAGCAACTCGCTGAATGGCGGGAGTACTGACGAATTGCCGGGGATTGGCTTTTAAGACGGTGGTCACAGGGAAATTTCCTCTTGAGCTAGGTAAACGCGATCGCGCTGTGTAATCAACCCTTGCTTAATTAAGGCGCGCAGACTATCAACAGTCTGTGAACGATTAATACCCAAAGCAGACTGAATTTCAGTCAGTCGGGCACCCTCAATTTGCTTGATGTGGCTATAAATCTTCTGCTCCAGCAACTCGTTATCTTGCTGTAAGGTTGGCTGTGTGGGCGGTTGTACGGCAACAGCAGCTTTAATAGTTGCTACAGCAGCTACAGGTATGTCGCTAGAGATTTTCGTTATAGGTGGCTTGGTAGATTGAGCAATGGGTTGAGCGATAGGCGTTGGTGCAAGTTCTTGTGTGGCTCGATCGCTCCTAGGCTGAGTAGGTTTTTGAACAGTAGGCTTTAATTGCTGAATTACCTGATTGCCCCAAACGCTCTCATGAAGGCTGTTGCAGTATGCTCTTAGCTCAGCACGAAACCCTGAGAGTTGTTGAAAGAGTTCTGCTGTTTCTGCTAAACGGCGATCTCGGCTTTCCTGCAACATTTGCTCCATCTGCTGGCCTCGTTCTTTCCGGGCTAGCTCCAGTTCTGCTAAATAGGCTTGTACCTGCTCCTGCAAAGACGCAATATAAATCGCCAGGTTTTGCATCAACTGAATTTGATTCTGATGGCGTTGTTGTTGGCAATTGTTTAGAAAAGTTTGGGTTTCTGATTGGGAATGTTGCATTTGGGCGTGCAAATTCTTTCGTAAAACTTGCACTGAATAATTAAGTTCAGCATGAAATGCCGACAAGTCTTGAGCTAATTCTTGAGACATTAAAGAGCGATCGGCAGCAGTGGTTTCTAAAAAGTCAGCGGTTTGCTGCTGTAACGCTTGAGCAAAGGCATGAAGCTGATGGGATAGTTGCACTGATCGCAATTGGCGATCGAGGCTTACATCAGTTAAAAAATCTTGAGTTTCTTGCTGAAGAGAGTGCTGAAACAGATTGAGGTCACGACGCAATGCAGCAGCCTTTGACTGACGTTCTTGTTGACATCTAGTTAAAGATTCGCGGACTTGCTGTTGTCGTTGCACCAATTCTTGTTGCCGCTGTTTTTTTTGCGATTGCCAAGAGGCTTTAAGAGAAACCACGAATTTTCCTCTAAATAAATGTTGAAAATCAGCCTCATTAAATAGACCATTGCTATCTAATGAGGCTGTGCGGTTACCTAGGCGTTAGGAACAGCAGCTTGCGAAGTTAGTCCGACGGCTTCAGCATACTTCAGGTAGGTTTCAACTGAAGCGATCACAACCCGGGCTTCAATTGCTAGCAGTTCAATTCCGACGAGAGAGACCCGAACCCAAGCATCAATGACAATTCCTTTATCAAGAATGCGATCGACAACTTCAGCCAAACTAGAGGAGGAGTTTACTTTTTCGACAGCCATATTAGTCACCTTTTAAATGTTTTTGGGGATTGTATAGATGCCTTTCTCAATCGGCAGGCATTTCTCTAAAAACAGAGATATGTACATCCTTCCCAGGTTTCAAATAGGGCTAACATTGCGGATTTTTGTAACGTTATATTTCGCATTTTCCTGCCCCACGATTCTCTTGATCGGGTTAGCTTGTCTAAAGAAATGGGCAGGCTATTAGTTAAGGTTTCTGAGGACTAGAGTAACAAGTTTAGCTAACGACAAAAATTGAATTTCTCTTTGTTTTGCAGTTAGGTAACTTGTCTAGATTTAGGAAGTTTTATGCAGCGATGTCATGGATCTGTCTGCTGAAGTTCATATTAACTGTTGTACGCTTTGAAATGGTAATTAAATATTATGATAGGGGTCGATCACTCATCTGCTGATATGCCAAGTGGGTTACTTGGTGTCCAGAGTCGTTTGCATCTCACTGGAAGGCTTGATATAGAAGCAAATGACCAAAAATGGAGCCTTTATCTCTACATGGGGCGATTAATCTGGGCTACGGGTGGCCCTCATCCCGTGCGGCGCTGGTACCGTAATCTATCCCGTCACTGTCCTCAAATTAATGCCCAAGCCGTCACATTTGGAGCTTCGGGCAATATCCAGCGCTGGGACTATGACATTCTTATCAGTTTGGTCAAGCAGCAGAAAATCACGGTAGAGCAGACAGTTGCTCTCATTCGCAGCATCGTGTCTGATGTTTTGTTTGACGTTCTTCAGCAAGAAGAAACCCGGTTCGTTAACTTTAAAGTTGATCATAAAGATGTACTGGATGCGTCTCTGGCACTCGTCAATGCGCAACAAGTTCTTGATGAAGTTCAGCCAATTTGGAATGAGTGGCGGGCTTTGGGATTAGTGGATCATTCTCCTAGCCTAGCGCCTATGCTGCGACAGCAGGAGCTTTTACAGCAGCAGACCTCTGAAAAGATTTATAAAACTCTTGTGGCTTTAGCAGATGGGAAGCGATCGCTCCGTGACTTGGCAGTGCTAATGAAGCAAGATCTAGTGCCTTTAACCCGGATGTTAGTCCCCTACTTTCGCAAAGGTTTTATTGGATTAATTCCCGTTCCCGACTTTCCTTCTCCAGTTGCAAGTGTTTTGGAGGCTATGCCAGCCTCTTCTATTCCAACATCGGGTGTTAAGACTGCGCTAACATCGGCTCCGCTTGTGGCTTGCATTGACGACAGCAAGCGAGAATGCGACACAATGGGAAAAATCTTGACCCAGGCGGGCTATCGGTTCATTGGCATTCAAGATTCAATGCAGGCTCTACCCACACTTTTAGAGCAGAAGCCAGGAGTCATTTTTTTAGACTTGGTGATGCCAATCGCCAGTGGCTACGAGATTTGTTCACAAATCCGTCGCGTCGCTTTATTTAGAAATACGCCGATCGTTATTTTAACCAGTAACGACAGCATCATAGATCGGGTTCGCGCCAAGGTTGTGGGCTCTAGTGGGTTTCTCTCAAAGCCTGTGGATGCAGACAAAGTGTTGGCGGTGGTGCGGAAATATTTAGGAATAGTGGATAGGAGCTAAAACGATGGGAACAGTTTTGTTAGTTGAAGATGGCGTAACCGAAATGCAATTGCTGACAAATTATCTGAAGCAGGCAGGATTAACGGTGATGAGTGCCCAGAGTGGGGAAGAAGCCCAGATTAAGTTAAATAGCCAGAAGCCAGATTTAATTGTGCTGGATGTGATCCTTCCCGGTAAAAGCGGCTTTGAACTGTGTCGAGAACTGAAAGCAGATCCCAGTACTAGCAGCATTCCTGTCGTGATTTGCTCCACAAAAGACACGGACGCAGACAAAATGTGGGGCGATATGTTGGGGGCTAATGCCTATATCCCTAAGCCTGTTGATCCGACAGTGTTTCTCCAGACCATTCGGAAATTGATCAATTAGCGAAGAGACAAGCCATGCTAGAGGTTTTAGATTCTGCTCCGATTGATCAGCAAACGCTCACCGAGTTAGTCGGTGATCTGGGTGATTTTTCCAGTTTGTTTGCTGAGCCTACACCTGTAGAAATTGGACAACGATTTCTACGATTGCAACTTTGCCCTGAAAAAACGGCGTTGCTGGCAGTTGATGAAATTGTGGCGATCGCCACCGCTACTATCACCGATATTTTGCCCGTTCCCCACATGCCAAGTTGTGTGCTGGGGCTTTATAACTGGCGGGGCGCAATGATTTGGCTTGTGGACTTGGGACAGCAGGTTGGGTTCTCAGGAATTTTACAAGCTGGTAGTTCTACCTTCATGGCTGTCATTGTTGAGGTGAGTGGTCAAACCCTGGGGCTTTGTGTGTCACAGGTTCATGATATTGAATCTTACGATCCGCAATTGATTCATGCTCCATCTTTAGAGATGTTCTCAGGACAGTTCTTGCCCTTTGTAAAAGGGTACTTAACGGGCGATCGTACTATCGTTCTCAATCTGCCCGCTCTGTTGCAAGATCCTGCGTTAAGCATTCATTGTCGATAAATTAAAACCCCGATAAATCAAAAACTTACAGTTAGCTATTTCCCGTATCTACGTTCTGAGGCAACTTCTATGACGATATCCCATCAGTCTGAAACGACAACATTAGGTGATTTTGCAGATTTCTTTGCGCAAACAGAACTTCAAGACAAAGAGCCTGAAGTGCTGCCACCCCGAAAGGCTCAGGCTTCTAAAGCAAAGCTGCATCAGCCCGACCTGAGTTCTCAGTCTGCGGCTTTGATTGAGCCGCAAGTGAGCCGTCGTGAAGAAGATAACGCTACACCAGACGACAATCGGGAGTTTTTGCAAGTTGCAGCCGCGTTGTCTAATCTCAAAGCTGAGTTAATCCAGGCGGGATTGTTGCAAAAAAATAATGTCAAGAGTAGTTTTCTACAAGTTACAGAGTTTGTGGCAACTCGCCCTAAGGTTTCGGGGCAAGATAGCTCCCCGTTGGTTGCTCGAAAATTCCGGTATCAGCGACAGCAACTGATGGCGATCGCTACCCAAATGCAGCAAGCTCAGGATTTGGAAACTCTGCTTAGTTTAACTGTGAACAGCGTTCGAGAATCATTAGAAGCTGATCGGGTGTTAGTCTACCGCTTTACCTCTAATAACGAGGGTCAAGTGGTGGCAGAATCTGTTGATTCAGACTGGGCGACGACCTTAGGCAATACCTTGCCAGTAGCAACCTTTGGCACAAATAAGGTCGAAGATTACCTGAGCCAACAGATCATCATGGCAGAAGACATTAACAAGGCAAAGATAACGCCTTATCAGCGGCAGTTGATGGAACAGATACAGGTTAAATCTGTCCTTAGCATCCTGGTCATAATAGCAGGTCAACCGTGGGGCTTACTCGTTGCCCATCAATGTCGAGAACTACGCCAGTGGCAGGAAGTTGAAACAGCGTTACTTTACCAAGTCACCCTGCAACTTGCTACCACCCTGCAAGAAGCCGAGTTTTCACAACAACTGAAAGAGCAATCTTATAAAGAAAATGTTCTGACTAAGCTGATTGACCAAATTCGAGAATCTCTTGATTCGGATACAATCTTTCGGGTCACGACCCGCGAAGTGCGGCGATTGTTGAAGTGCGATCGCGTGGGAATTTACAGATTTCATGAAGATTGGAGCGGTGAGTTCATTGCTGAGTCGGTGGGCGCAGGCTGGCTTTCGGTGATTCAGGAAGAAGAAAACTTGAGTACATCTCCAACCCGCAATCCTGGTGTCTATCAAAATCAGGATTTGAGTAGTTACGATCGCTGTAGCGTTAAAAAATACAGTTCTGCCGCAACGTTAGACACTGATACTTACCTTAAAGATGCACAGGGTGGGAAATATAACCGAGGCGAAAGTTACACGCGGGTAGATGACATTTATACGATGGGCTACACGCCTTGTTACCTGGAAGTTTTAGAAAAATACCAGTGCCGAGCTTATGTGATTACACCAATCTTTCAAGGGACAAAGCTTTGGGGCTTGCTGGCAGCTTATCAAAACTCTGGTGTGCGCCATTGGCAAGATGACGAAGTGACTCTGTTGCTCCGACTTAGTGGATCTTTGGGCGTAGCCTTGCAGCAAGCCACTTATTTGGCGCAAGTCCGCGAGCAGGCTGAACAGAGAGGGATTGCCGTTAAGCGAGAACAAACGGTCAGCAAAATTGTTGAACGAATTCGGCAGGCTCTGGACTTGCAGTTAATCTTCAAATCAACGACTCAAGAAGTCCGGCAATTGCTGAAGTGCGATCGCCTCGCGGTCTATCGCTTCAACCCTGACTGGAGTGGTGAAATTGTGGCTGAATCTGTGGCATCTGGATGGGTTTCCATTATTCAAGAACAGCAAAGTGATGACAGCCTCAAAACAGATACCTACCTTAGAGACAGTAAGGGTGGAGCTTATACCAAAGGGGATGCGTACAACAAAGTTAATGATATTTATGCAATGGACTTCTCTCCTTGCTACATCGAGTTTCTAGAAAAAATGCAGGCTCGATCCTACATAATTGTGCCGATTTTTCAGAAGAATGAACTCTGGGGATTGTTGGCTGCTTATCAAAATTCTGGAGTACGGGTTTGGGAAGAGGCTGAAGTAACCCTGATGGGGCAAATTGCTTCTCAGTTAGGCATGGCGGTTCGGCAAGCAGACTACGTGCAACGGGTTCAAATGCAGACTGAGCAACTCACTAAGGCGGCGAGTCGTGAGAAAGAATTTGGTCAGATTATTACCAAGGTGGGTCAATCTGTTATCGAAATGGTACGCCAGAGCCAGAGCTTAGAAAATATTTTGGGGCAAATTGCGCAGCAGGTTCGACAGGTTTTGCTGGGCGATCGCGTCATCATTTCTCGCTTCGACGCTCATTGGCATAACGAAATTATGGCTGAAGCCGTCGGTAAGGGATGGTCAAAGTTTTTAGAACCCAACAGCCCTATGATTTGGGAAGATGTCTATCTTCAAGAAAGCCAGGGCGGCAAGTTTCGCAAAAAAGAAACGCTAGTTGTCCACGATGTTGCTCAAGGCTCCTACTCTCAGTGCTACAGCAATATCTTGGAGCAGATGGAAGCCAAAGCCTATATGGTTGCTCCGATTTGGGTGGGTTCGCAGCTTTGGGGACTACTAGCAATTTATCAAAACGCCACCCCGCGTCAGTGGGATGCCTCAGAAGACAACCTTTTAACTCAGATTGGCGCTCAATTGGGAATCGGGATTCAGCAGGGCGAGTTTTTGAGCAGAGTCCAGAAGCAGGCACAACAGGAACGAGCATTAGTGAACGCTACGGAGAGCATTCGGCAATCTTTAGACATTGTGAGAGAATCGCTCGATATCCATTCTGTTTTTAGCACCGTGACGCAAGAAGTCCGGCAGTTGTTGAAAGCCGATCGCGTTGCCGTTTATCAGTTTGCATCAGACTGGAGTGGCACCTTCGTTTCAGAATCAGTTTCTACAGGTTGGGAAAGATTGGTGGGCAGTGAAGTGGGCACCAATGTGCGGGACACTTATCTCAAAGAAACCGAGGGCGGACGTTATCGAAATCGGGAAAGCCTGGCGGTAGACGATATTTATACAGCGAACCATAACCCTTGCCACATCGAGCTTTTAGAGAAATTTCAAGCGAGAGCCTATGTGCTGGTTCCTGTATTTGTGGAAGGTAAGCTATGGGGAATTTTGGGGGCTTATCAAAACTCTGGGCCTCGTCAATGGGATGAGTCGGAAGTCACGTTGCTGAATCAGATTGCCTTGCAGCTTGGTTTTGCTCTTAACCAAACCCTTTCACTAGAAAAGCTAAGGAACCAATCTGAACAGTTGACGCAATCGGTAACGCGGGAGAAATCAGCTAACGACAAACTGCAACAGCAGGTCATTCAAATGCTGACCGCAGTGCGACCTGTGCTTTCGGGAGATTTAACGGTGCGGGTTCCGGTTAGCGAAGACGCTGTCGGCACGATCGCCGATGCCTACAACAACACGATTCAAAGCTTGCGCAAAATTGTAACGCAGGTGCAATCAGCCGCCGTTAAAGTGTCGGAAACTTCCAGTAATAGCGAAACGGCGATCGCTACACTCTCTCACGAAGCCCAGCAGCAGTTTGTCCAAGTGACCCAGGCGATCGAACGCATTGAATCGATGGTTAACTCAACTCAGGCGGTGGCAGCCAATGCTAAACAAGTGGAAACTGCCGTCCAGCAAGCAAACCAAACGGTTAAGGCGGGTGATACCGCCATGAACAAAACCGTAGATGGGATCATGGCAATTCGGGAAACGGTGGCGGAAACGAGCAAGAAGATCAAGCGCTTGAGCGAATCTTCCCAAAAAATCTCTAAAGTCGTGAGCTTGATTAGCAACTTCACCACCCAAACCCAGCTTCTAGCGCTCAATGCTTCCATTGAGGCAACCCGTGCTGGAGAGTATGGACGGGGCTTCTCGGTAGTGGCGGATGAAGTGCGATCGCTCTCTCGCCAATCTGCCGAAGCGACCCGTGAGATTGAAAAACTGGTGCAAGAAATTCAGGCAGAAACCGTTGAAGTAACAACGGCTATGGATCTGGGCATTCAGCAGGTTGTCGGCGGCACCAATTTGGTGAACGAAACCCGACAACAACTTAACGAAATTGTGACAGCAACGGCGCAAATTAGCCAGCTAGTGCAAGGAATTACTCAAGCCACCCAAGTTCAGACTCAGCAGTCGCAGCTTGTGACCCAAGCTATGTCAGATGTAGCCGCGATCGCGAATAAAAACTCAACCGATTCAACCTACATCTCAGCTTCCTTTCAAGAGCTACTAGCAACCGCGCAACAGCTTCAGGCTAGCGTTGGTCAGTTCAAGGTGAACTAGCATGGATTCTTCTATTCAAGAGCAGGGCTACTCGTACTTCCTTCCCGAAGCCCAAGATCTCCTGCAAGCGATTGAACAAGATTTGCTGGGACTGAAGGAAGATCGAACCCCAGCAAAAGTTCATAACCTGATGCGGTCGGCGCACACTTTGAAAGGCGCAGCAGCTAGTGTTGGGGTTGAGAGTATTAAAACAATGGCGCATTCTTTAGAGGATGTGTTTAAGTCGCTTTACAATCCTGATGTGATCGTGGATTCAGAGTTGGAAGGGCTGCTGCTAGAAGCCTATGAATATTTGCGAATGCCCGTGACCGCAGCGATCGCGGGTAGCCAGTTCAATGATGCTGAAGTGCTGAAGCAAGCTGACTCAGTTTTTAAACGGCTGAAAACTAAACTGGGCAAAAATTTCGATCCGGGTGCATCGATTCCAACTTCTGCTGAACTAGGGTTTGATATTACTCGATCGATTTTTGAGAGCGGCGTTAATAGCCGTTTAAATGAATTAGAAAGTCTGCTAACAGGTGGCAATGTAGGAGCGATCGCCAAATTACTTCAAACCCATGCTGAGGTCTTCTTGGGTCTAGCAGAATCTCTCAACTTATCGGGTTTTGGCGCGATCGCCAAAACTACCATTCAAGCGCTTAATAGCCATCCTGATCAAGTTTTAATGATTAGTCAGACTGCTCTAACCGATTTCCGACAAGGACAAGCAGCAGTGTTTGCAGGCGATCGGACTTGTGGCGGAGAGCCTTCTCTAGCCCTCAGGCAACTGGCACAGAAAAAACCTGCATTGGCTCAACCCGTACAAAAAACTCTTCATAAGAATTCACCCAAGCATCTAATTAGACAATATCCACGAGTTCAAAAATTGTTGAAAATCTGGAAGCATTTGATTAGCTTGCTGAATCAGCCTATTAAAACCCCTGCATTTTCGCTCCAGAGCCAGTCTAGCCCCATAGCAAAGTCCGAAGCGATCGCTTCAAGTTACCCGCAAGGAACCACCCAGCCCACAAATTCTGCATTCGTTGCCGTTGAGCATTTGCCTAATCAGGACGATTTTTTTGACTTTAATGCTTTGTCCGACCCAAGCGTACCCAATACTTCAAGCCTGCAGCCTCTTGCCAATCTTCCCCCCTTGTCAGAATACGGTTTAGATGCAGGATTATTGGATTCTCTAGATGGGTTGGGTGAGTTGAGCGCTCTAGATAGCTTGGCGGTTGAGATTGAAAGCCCGGTTGCGTCTCCGGTTCCGGCTGAGGTTATGGCTCCAATAGCGATCGCCCCCGAAAAGGTTATTAAAAAAGCCCAGCTTTCGCCTCAAGTCCTATCTAAAAAAGGTCCCTCTTCTGCCATTTCAGTTCGCGTTAACTTAGAACACTTGGAATCCCTCAGCCACTCTGTCGGAGAACTCCTGATTAACCAAAACCGCCAAGCTCTGCAAGATGAACGATTGCAACGGCAGGTTCAGGAATTAGTCGATGGATTAAATCAGCATAAACAAACTTTAACAAGGCTGAGAGATTGGTCTGATCAAATGTTGGTAATTTCTCAAGGAAGAGGCGGATGGCAAGATAGAGGAAGATTTGATCAACAGATAGAAACCAGTTTATTTGACCCACTAGAAATGGATCGTCATAGCGAACTGCACGTTTTTTTGTACGCTGCCTTAGAAGAGTTAGTGCAGCTTGGTGGAACGACAGAAGCAATTGACTGGGCAACTCGACAATTTAGGCAATCTTTAGGAAAACAGGGACAGCTACTCAATCATGTTCGAGATGATTTAATGGAAGCTCGAATGATTCCATTGGGTGCTGTCTTAAACCGTTTTCCACGAGTTTTGCAGCAACTCGTTGAGGTTCATAATAAGCGCGTAAATTTACAAATTCGGGGCGCACAAGTAATGGTGGATAAGGCGATCGCCGAAAAACTATACGATCCGCTGCTCCATCTTGTGCGCAATGCCTTTGACCATGGACTTGAATCTGCCAAAGTACGTCAACAACAAGGTAAGCCCGAAATTGGACAGATTACGATCAATGCCTATCAGCAGGGAAACCGCACTATTATTGAAGTTAAGGATGACGGTCAGGGGCTAAATTTACAAAAGATTTGCCGGCGAGGATTCGAGATGAAGCAGCTTCCTTCCCCTCACCTTAATCAGTGTTCCACCAATGAATTGTTAGAATTGATGTTTCAGCCAGGATTCTCAACTGCTGAAGAAGTGACCGATCTCTCCGGTCGGGGCGTTGGGTTAGATGTGGTACGCAGTCAGTTGCGATCGCTAGACGGAAACGTTGCAGTTCAAACAGAGTTGCACCAAGGCACGACCTTTACGCTCCAACTTCCCCTCACCTTGATGACTGCTCGACTACTGGTTTGTCAGGTCGGCTGTGCTATTTATGCTTTTCTTTCAGATGAAGTTGAGAGAATTATTATCCCGCAAGCTGACCAGATTGAATCAATGACAGGTCAAAGTGTTTTCCATTGGAAACGTGGACAAGATGAATATCCTGTACCTATTTGTCGCTTAGCAGATTTAGTGAATTATAGTACCTCTCTGCCGGAGCAAATCAAAAATGAGATATCTCTCAATGCTTTGCACCTACCTGTTGCAACCGATGCATCTTCGCTGTTGCTGCTGCGCTGGAAAAAGGGTTTCTTAGGGATTTCGGTGGATCAAATTCTAGGTGAACAAGAACTCGTGATTCGTCCTGTCAGCAATGCGATCGCACCTCCTAACTATATCTATGGCTGTAGCATCTTGGCAGATGGACAACTCACACTTGTCGTCGATGGAGCAGCATTAGTTCATCATAGTAACCGTCAAGGAACTGTATCTCAACAATCTACCCCTCAACACTCTGCCTTTCAACAATCTGCTACGGCTCAAGATAACTTTGTATTCCCTGCTCCACTTGCGATCGAACCGCCACTTATACTCGAACCGAAGCCAACGATCGCAGCAAAACGAGTTTTGGTCATTGATGATTCTGCAACAGTGCGCCAAACATTAGCACTGACCTTAAAAAAAGCAGGATACCAGGTGATACAAGCGCAAGATGGGCTAGATGCCATCGCTCAGCTTCAGCAGCACTCTAGCATCCAACTCATTACCTGTGATCTAGAAATGCCTAAGCTCAATGGATTTGAATTTTTAATGCGCTATAAGAAAGAGTTTTCTGCAACTGTTCCGGTAACAATGCTCACTTCTCGCAGCAGCGAAAAACATCGCCAGCTTGCTTTGCAACTAGGAGCCTCTGCATACCTGACAAAGCCTTACACCGAGCATGAGTTGATTAGCACCCTGGTCAGTCTAAGTCCAAAAGTATAAACGTCTCAATATCCCCCGAACCATGCAGTCTACTATCTCTTCTCCGTTTCTAAGTAGTTCTTCTGACCGTTCTCAAGAGTCAGTTCGGGTCATTACATTTATGATCGCCAATCAAATGTTGGCGTTGCCAATGAATGCGATCGTTAAAGTAGTAAGCTGTCCCCCTCAAATGAGCGGCAGTACCAATAGCATTGAGCTATTTCACTTTGGTCAACGTGTGATTACGGTACTCAACTTACACAAACATTTTACTCAATCGTTAGAAGGTTCAAGTGGAAAGTTCTTAGTTATCACCCAGATAAAACACAAAGAACTGTATGCATTTTTAGTTGATACTCCACCTGACTTAATCGATTTACCTGCCTCAACAATTCGACAGATTCCTGAGTCTTATCGACACGGTCATGCCCTAAGTATTGCAAGCTGTGTGGCGGTTTTATCTAAGGAGGAAGGATTAACTTCTATTTTTATAATTGAAGTTGAGCAAATGATTCGAGCTTTGCGTGCGAAGTAGAAGTGCTTACTCTAGGTACGCTTTAAGCCATTCTTCTAAATCTGCCAATTGGTTAAACCTGAGTAATGCTAGACCTAAAGATTTGAGGCGATCGCTCGATAATACAGTGATTTGTTCTCGAATTGACCCAGGTAATTCTCCTAATAACCCAGTCAGCTGGTCTAAAATCAACGACTGACGCTCCTCTAGTCTGCCTTCTTGGCGACCTTCTTGGCGACCTTCTTGGCGACCTTCTTGCTTTGCTTCTTGATAAAACCGCGTTTCCTGAAGTCCTGTAATTTCTAGCATTTTTTCCACCTCTTGCCGTGACAGTTTACTGAACTTGTAGGCAATAATCGTTGTAATGATTCCTATTATGGCGCGAAACTCCGCCTGAGATGCAGTTTCCTGTTTCGATCGCTTCATCATTTGCTTAGCGGCTTCGGAGGCTTTTTTCTGGCTTAATGTACTTAGTACCATGACTGCCAGACCCAGGGGCAACTGCCCGATCGCCCCTAGTTCATTAAGGTAAACGCGATGAACCCGTTGCCCTTTTATTAAATCCTCGTAGGGGCAAAGCCGACTTTGCTCTTTTGAACGAGATGGATAAATAACGACAGCCTGCCAATCACTGAAGCGGTCGCGGTTGCGATAAAAATATAAGAACGATTCACCAAATAACCGTTCATAAAGTAATTCATCTCGCTGGAACTGAACTTCGCAAAAGTAGACAACGCCTATACGATTTTCGGGTGGCAGAAAAACGCCGTCAATGGAAAAGGAGGGTTCTTTAACGGCAACAGAATCAAATCGATACTGGGTCGCGTTCTCAGGAGGATTTTCCAGCATCTCAAATAGGATGGTGGGGAACTGCTGAAAAATTTTGTAGAAAATTGAATCGCGCCGCATGAGATAGATCTAAAAATAAATTAGATCTACTGTACTAGAAGCATTTAAAACTTAGAGTTTATACTCGTCCGACTCAAGCATTCTCCAATTTTTGATTCTTCAAATAAGCAAAAACACTTTTATCGCCAATATCAGGAGGAATTGGTTGAACAATCTTACGCAATGCAAACACCAGGAATAGTACTGTCCATATTGCTAAAAGTACCTTCTCTTCCATTACAGGTAAAAAACCTAGTAGATGCCCTAGCAACAGCAGCGGTACTAGCGGCGTTAAAATCTTTGTCTCAAGGCGATTAAAGCAAGCGGCTTCTTTAAAGAATAATCCAGTTAAAGCTGCAAACGTAAAACCAATGCCCAAAATTGTTGTAGGGTGTTGATAAATGCTCACTGCAAATGGTTCAGCGTAAAAATGCGCTACAACCGCAGCGGCGATCGCTCCAATAATCCAAAAAGCTTGCAGCGCCCGATGTAGCACAACCATATAAATATGAATCGATAGGAGGCTAACGCCCAGCCCCACACAAAAGAGCGTGTAAAGCGGACTAAGAGCCTGAAGCAGAGCAGGGCGATCGCCCTGACAGAGAACTATCGTGCTACCGATGGCAAAACTGAGGGCGGCAACCATTAAGCCTGCTCGGTAGATCATCACGCCCTGGCGATCGCTTTGCTCAATCGTGAACTCGCCAAATTGTCCCTGATAAATGACAGGTTGTTGTGTGTCCATTACTGTATCTCCATACATATCTTTATTCTGCCTTAGGATATCAGTGTAAAAGATTAAGGGATTGTCAAAAGAAGTCTAAAATCGCTCCATAAAACGTTGCCCGATCGCTGCTTCAAGAAACTTTATCTTCAATAAACTTAACTAATTCTTTTATCTCAATTCATAGTGTTGAATCATAAGACAAGGTTAAAGAACGCTACTGTTACCCAATAGCAAGCATAGGATGCAGAAGTTATAGTGGGCGAAAATTCGTCTCTTAATTAAAAGCCACCAGAGCCGTAGGTCACAGCAGCACGTTTGTGAGGTTAGGCGATCGCTGGGTAACAACCCAGATTTTTTTTGACTCAACTGCATACTGAGGAGAATCAATGAAGGTCAGCATAGTTAAAGAAATTGAAATTGGTGAGCGCCGCGTCGCGGTCGTTCCTGATATTGTCAGTCGATTGGTTAAGCAGGGGATGGAAGTTTGGGTTGAAGCAGGTGCAGGAGAGCATTCCTTCTTTTCAGATGCGGCGTATGAAGCGGCAGGAGCAAAGATTATCACTGATCCTGAGCAGCTTTGGTACGTCGATCTGGTGCTTAAGGTGAATCCTCCTCAAGAGCGGGAAGATGGACGGCACGAGGTGGACTTAATGAAGGAAGGAGGAGCCTTGATTGGATTTCTGAATCCTCTGGGTTCTCCGGCGTTAATACAGCGGCTTGCTGAACGAAAAGTTACTGCCTTTGGACTAGAGCTAATTCCCCGTACCAGCCGTGCGCAGAGCATGGATGCGCTGTCCTCTCAAGCGGGTGTTGCTGGATACAAAGCAGTACTTTTAGCGGCAGCGGCTTTGCCTAAGTTTTTCCCGATGTTGACAACAGCAGCCGGAACGATCGCCCCTGCTAAGGTGTTGATCATTGGTGCAGGTGTGGCTGGATTGCAGGCGATCGCCACCGCTCGACGTTTGGGCGCATTGGTGGAAGCTTTTGATATTCGTCCGGCGGTGAAGGAAGAGGTGCAGAGTTTGGGGGCGAAGTTTGTCGAAGTGAAGCTTGAGGAAGAGACGGTGGCGGCAGGTGGCTATGCCAAGGAAGTTTCGGAGACAGCGAAACAGCGAACACAGGCGGCGATCGCCGAGCACGTCAAAATGTCTGATGTGGTCATTACCACCGCTCAAGTCCCTGGGCGGCAAGCTCCGCGTCTGGTCACCGCTGACATGATTGCCGAGATGAAACCTGGTTCTGTAATCGTCGATCTTGCTGCCGATCAAGGGGGGAACTGCGAAGGCAGTGAAGCAGGAAAAACAGTCGTTAAAGGCGGCGTGACCTTGATTGGAGAATCGAATCTTCCTTCGACAGTGCCTTTTCATGCTAGTCAAATGTATGCCAAAAATATTCTGACCTTGGTGCAATTTTTGGTTAAGGATGGCGTTCTGACTCTGGACTTTGATGATGACATTGTTTCGAGTGCTTGTGTCACCCATGGGGGAGAAATTAAGAATCAGCGAGTCAAGGATTTGTTAGGCGAAACAGTGGGAGCCAAAGGCTAAGAAAATTATGGTAGACGGAATTATTGCTGGATTAGTGGTGTTTACGTTGGCTTCATTTGTTGGGTTTGAGGTGATTAATAAAATTCCGCCGACGCTGCATACGCCGCTAATGTCGGGTTCTAATGCAATTTCTGGAATTGCTGTGGTCGGTGCACTTTTGGTTGCGGGTGAACGCAACTGGAGCCTGACGGTAATTTTGGGTTTGTTGGGCGTAATTCTGGCGACGATTAATGTGGTCGGCGGTTTTTTGGTGACCGATCGGATGCTGCAAATGTTTAAGAAGAAGGAAGTAAAGACATGAGTGATTTTATCCCTACCAGCATCCAACTCAGTTATTTGGTTGCCTCGGCGTTATTTATTGTCGGTTTGAAACAATTGGGTTCCCCGGCGACGGCGCGGCAGGGCAATTTGATTGGGGCGATCGGGATGTTGATTGCGGTTGTCGCAACGCTTCTGGATCAGAAAGTTCTGAATTACGAAATGATTGCAGTGGGTATTGCGATCGGCGCGGCGATCGGCGCAATTATGGCGTACAAGGTGCAAATGACTTCCATGCCCCAAATGGTGGGTCTACTGAATGGCTTTGGGGGGGCGGCTTCTGCTCTGGTTGCAGTCGGTGAATTTTGGCGGGTGATTCATACTGTCGATGTCGTTCCGGTTGATGAAACGGTGACGATCGTATTAAGTATTTTGGTAGGTGGCGTAACTTTTACGGGCAGCCTGCTGGCGTTTGCAAAGCTGCAAGAGCTAGTGCCCGGTGCGCCCATTACTTTCGCGTTTCAGCAGCCGATTAACTTGGCGATCGTGATCACCTTTTTAGTGGGCAGCGGGTTATTGATTTCCAATCCCCATGACCCGTTGATCTTTTTAATCTTGACTGGGTTGTCGCTTATTTTGGGGGTCTTGTTTGTACTGCCGATTGGCGGTGCGGATACTCCTGTTGTGATTTCTTTGTTGAACTCTTTCTCGGGCGTTGCTGCTAGTGCTGCTGGGTTTGTATTGATGAACAATATTTTGATCATTGCCGGGGCGTTAGTGGGGGCTTCAGGCATTATTTTAACTGAGCTAATGTGTCGGGCGATGAATCGGACGTTGGTGAATGTGTTATTTAGTGCGTTTGGTTCTAGTAAAACGGCAGGCGGTGAAAGTGCGATCGCCAGTACCGACGATCGCACCGTGCGATCGATTGATGCCGAGCAAGGCGCAATGATGTTGGGCTATGCGCGATCGGTGGTGATTATCCCTGGTTACGGGATGGCAGTTGCCCAGGCTCAACACGCCGTTCGGGAACTCTCAGACCAGCTAGAGCGCTTAGGTGTTGAAGTGAAGTACGCTATTCACCCGGTTGCTGGACGGATGCCGGGACACATGAACGTGTTGCTGGCAGAAGCGAACGTGCCTTACACCCAGCTTTATGATATGGACGATATTAACCCAGAGTTTGAACGGACGGACGTAGCGTTGGTGATTGGTGCCAATGACGTGGTAAACCCAGCGGCGAAAACCAATGCGAGTAGCCCCATTTACGGGATGCCGATATTGGAAGTGGATAAAGCGCAGCACACCATTGTCATTAAGCGAGGAATGAGTGCGGGATTTTCGGGAGTAGAGAATGATTTGTTTTATAAGAGCAAAACAATGATGCTGTTTGGTGGCGCTAAAGATGCAATTACGCAGCTTGTAGCCTCGGTGAAGGAACTGTAGATCTTCTAAGCTAAGGATGAGTCAAAAGTTTGACTCATCCCTAGATCAAGTATTTACGAGAAAATTTTAAATCAGATCCACTACAGGCACAGTATGAAGGGAACCTGAGGAGCCGATATGAAATACCAATTGGCTTTTACACCTAGCGCAGAATTGGATATTGCGTACTTTGAATTCTCTATACGGCGTGTCATTATCGATGCAATCAAAAATATCTGTTGGTCGATGCAAATGTGCCTACGAAGCGGCGAAAACAACTGAGGGAGAACCAAATTGCGCCTTGGGAGTTAAGAGTCGGAATTCACCGGGTTTTCTATGAGTTTGAGAGCGTCACTATGGTTAAAGTCGTGGCGATTGGGTATAAGGATCATAATGACTTATTCATTCAAGGCAAGAAGGTTGAACTATGAGAACCCTAGATTTGAGCCAAACCCAGATCAGTTTAACAGAATTATTACAGGCAGCCCGTCAAGAGTCCATTAGGATCTTGAGCGAGGATGGCAATGAGTTCATTCTGGAAACTGCTGATGAGTTTGACCGAGAAGTAGCTGAGTTAGGACAAAGCGAGAAGTTCATGTCGTTTTTGGCTGAGCGTTCTCAAGAACCTAGCAGTATTAGTCTTGAAGAACTTGAGCAGCGATTACTGTAAACTCAAAAACTGCCGCCTTTCCTTGTTATTCTTGTTTTAGCCAGGGGTACGGAAGGAGAATAACAGATCTACTTATTGGAGGCGATCGACTCGCAGGCAGCAGAACTTCCAAGTGACATTTCTAGCCAGAGGAAGAAAATGAGAAAACAAGCGAGGTTAAGCGTGATGTCTGAAGGTTCGGTGTACATTATGCAAAATCCTGCTTACCATGAAAATCTGTTCAAGATTGGGCGTACAGCGCGTAATGCTCAACAAAGAGCAAGTGAAATCGAAGAAAACTTGAAGAAGTTTCTTGGACGCTTCAGAAAAGGAAGATACATTACTAAAACTTATCATAATTCTTTTTCTCATCACCCTTTGAAAATTTACTACCGGAAAATTAGGGCAGAAAAGGGTAAGATAACTTTTGTTAATATCTACATTTCGGTTTCTGGCTGACACGCTGGCTGTTTTCGTAAAGCAATTAGAATCGTAAGAATTTTCCCAAAGACGTGCTGAGCTAGTTTTCGTTGAGCATTGCAGAAGGGCAATTATGCGAACTAGATCTCTTTAGAATCTTTGCCTAGTAAAAGCGTTCGAGTTAAGAGCGTAAAGCCCTAAGCTTTTCGTGCTGACGAAGTGTGATTTTCTATCTGGCAAACGGAAGTATACGTGCAAGCAAATATTACTCTTGACCCGTCGGATTCTGGATTTTCATCCAATCGCGATCGCACCGCCGACGTACCTTTTACGCTCCAAGATTTGAAGGCAGCAATTCCTGCCTACTGTTTTGAACCTTCGGTTTGGAAGTCGTTGTCTTACTTCTTTTTAGATATTGGCGTTATCGCTGGACTTTACGCGATCGCCCATGCTCTCAACTCCTGGTTCTTTTTTCCTTTTTTCTGGTTAATGCAGGGAACTATGTTTTGGGCACTTTTTGTAGTGGGTCACGATTGTGGGCATGGCTCGTTTTCTAAAATCAAATGGTTAAATAGCCTGATTGGGCATCTTTCGCACACACCGATTTTGGTGCCGTACCATGGCTGGCGGATTAGCCATAGAACGCATCATGCCAACACGGGCAACCTGGATACGGATGAAAGCTGGTATCCGATGAGCCAAAGCAAGTATGAGCAGATGCCCTGGATTGAGAAGCTGTTCCGGTTTTATTTGCCGCTGTTAGCTTACCCTATTTACTTGTTTCGCCGATCGCCGGGTCGTCCGGGTGGCTCTCACTTTCTCCCTAGCAGTCCGCTGTTCCGTCCTTCAGAAAAGTGGGACATTATTACTAGCTCTGTCTGCATAGGTTTGATGGTCGGGTTCCTAGGTTTGGTAACTTACCAGTTCGGTTGGGTGTTCTTGGTGCAGTATTATTTGGCTCCCTACATCGTATTTGTAATGTGGTTGGATCTTGTGACGTATCTGCATCACACCGAAGCAGATATTCCTTGGTATCGGGGTGAGGATTGGTATTTTTTGAAAGGCGCTTTGTCTACGATCGATCGCGACTATGGCTTCATCAATCCAATTCATCATGACATTGGCACCCATGTAGCACATCATATCTTTTTGAATATGCCGCACTATCATCTAAAAGCGGCAACAGAGGCAATCAAGCCTATTTTGGGCGATTATTACCGCAAGTCAAACGAGCCAATCTGGAAGAGTTTTATGCGTTCTTTCAAGGATTGTCAGTTTGTACCTGACCAAGGTTCAGGCGTGTTTTACCAGCCTAAGTAAGATGGTTTGGTCGATAGATTCCTGGTTCTTAAAAGGAGCCAGGAGTTTTTTTAGGCGGGTAATTTTAGCGTGAAGCTGTCTCTGAGATGAAAGTCTGGCTCTTTCCCAGGGTGTTTGAGCGCCCAATAGGATAAATCTCCGTTGGTGTGCTTGACCACAGCGGCGATCGCCGTTTCTAGCCCTTGGCTGGCTGCAAAAATTGCGCCCAAGTTAAGCTTCAAGGCGATCGACAGGGCATCGGGTTCAGTTTGCACACTAAAGGGCAGGGTTGGAAACGCAGTTTCCTCTTTCAGACCCTGGCGATAGTCGCTAAAGCCGTAGACATTCCAGTGACCTGCTGGAGAGAGGTTGAACTCCCAATATTGTTTATCGTTTTTAGTGCCTAAGAAAAATTCAAAGCAGGTAGCTTCCCAAAGTTGGCTCTGTCGAGTAGGAGTCGCAGCAGGGGCAATCACTACATCGGTCAAATCGCCTAAAAGCGAGTAAGAAATAGTCAGCACGTTGGCACGCCGAGCAACGGTGCCAATGATTTCTAAATCATTGGGGGGAGTTTGGGAAAAGGACTGGAGAGAAAAGATCTGATCGCTCATTGCAGGTCACGGATAATAGTGCGAAGGGTCGCTTCTTGGAGTTCGATGCTTTCTGTCAGCTTAAACTGAACGAGCGCCCGAATGAGATTATGTTCGGGATACTTTACCTTGAAATAGACGTTTCCTGACAGGTAATCGGTAAAAAACCGCAGCCCTAGCTCAAAAGCAATCAGACGAATCGCATCGTATAAGTAGAAGTAATCATTTTCAGTGAAGAATGCTTTGACTACAGAAAAATAGCCCTGTAAAATTTTTTGGCAAAGATCCGGCTCAAACTGAACGGTTTGCCAATGCTCAGTTTCTTCCCCAATCGGGTTACAGCCCGATCGCAAGCAATCGCCGATATCGTAGTGAACTAGACCAGGTTTAACGGTGTCGAGATCAACAACACTAATTGCTTGATGAGTAGCAGTATCGAACATGACGTTATTCACTTTGGGGTCGCCATGCATGAGGCGAAGGGGAAGCTTGTTTTGGGCTTTGGCAGTTTCCAGGATAGATGCCCAGGTCTGGCGATCGCTGATAAATTTTAAGCAATAATTGACTTCAGATGATTGCGTTGGAATAGATTGCGACCCTTGCAGTATCTGCAAAGCAGCCCGCACTTGCTCATAGCGCTGAAGATAAAGTGGTGTGATGTGAAATCCTTCTAACGTATCGGCAAGTTTTTCAGGGGGAAGATCACTGATAAGGTTGTGGAACATGCCGAGGGCATAGCCAATTTCTTGAGCTTGTTCAAGATTTTGCAAAATGTTGAAGGATTGTGATCCTTTGATGTAGCTAATGGCGCGCCAGAAGGAGCCAGTGTCATCGATCCAATGGGTTTGAGCATCTTGGGTGAGGAGAACTTGCGGCACTTCCCAGCGGCGATCGGGCGGGGAATGGTGGAGGCGATCGCTCACATGTTGTGTGTAAATGCACATATTCTGCATCACGAGTTGGGGCTGGCGAAAGACCTGCGTATTGATGCGTTGCAGGATAAATTGCTCTTCAGAGGATGTCTGAGAAGTATCAAAGATTCTTACACTTGCCCCCCAACCCCCCATTCTGGGGGACTTCCGAACCAATGCTCCTTCAAAGTCCCCCAGAATGGGGGATTTAGGGGGCGGATCGGATAGCAATCTAGACTTCTCAGACATCGTCTCAGCTAACGCATCAATTGTTACGAGGAACGTATCGTTAACATTGCCATTTCCAAAAGGTTTAATTGCTGTTACTTTCTCATGAGTTGTAAAGTAGCTAGCAATGGTAATCAAGTCATTCGTCATAGGGTTTACCAGGGTATCCGATTACCATCCCATGAAAAAAACTCGCCGCTGTCACTTTCTTGAAGCTGATCGATGACTGCAAGCAGTTGTTGAACAGTGCGATCGGGCGTAAATAATTTTTCGGGTGGGACGTTGCGTTGAAAAGGACGCGAGAGTTCTGTATCTGTTGTGCCGGGGTGTAATATGACAACGATCGCCCTTGGGCAAGTTCGTCGATATTCGATCGCGACGGTTCGCATAAACATGTTCAAAGCTGCCTTTGAAGCGCGGTATCCATACCATCCACCCAGCCGATTATCGCCAATGCTACCCACTTTGGCAGAAATGGTGGCGAGAATAGAGCGCTGATCGTGTTTAAGCAACGGCTGTAGATGTTTTGCTAATAACACTGCACCAATACTATTAACTTGAAAATAGTTCAAAAGCTGCTCGGTGTTGAGATGGCGTAAGCTCTTTTCGGGCTGCATTTCGCCATCGTGCAGAACGCCGATGCAGTTGATGACAGTATGCAGCTTGGCGGTTTCGGTTTTAATAGTTTGGGCGATCGCTTCAATCTGCGCTTCATCTGTAATATCCATTGACAAACAATGTAAACGCGGATCAGAAATTTCGAGGAGTGGGGACTGTGGATCGCGGTAAGTAGCGTAAAGTTTGTCAGCGCGATCGCTTTCGAGGAACCGTCGAACAAACCCTAAGCCAATGCCTTGACCCGCCCCCACAATTAGCGCCGCCAGAGAAGAAGCCATCAGGGTTGGGGTGAAATGTGCGCCCTGAGTATAGCAGCAAGCTCAGCTAATCTCTAGCACTTCTACATCAAAAATGAGTGTGGCATTCGGAGGGATACCTCTTGTTCCCTGAGCGCCATAGCCAAGTGCTGCCGGAATGATCACCTGCCGTCGTCCGCCCACTTTCATCGTGCTAATGCCTTCCTCCCAGCCCTGAATCACTTGCCCTAGTCCAATGCGGAAAGAGAAGGGTTGATTGCGATCGCGCGAACTATCGAACTGGGTGCCATTCGTTAAAATTCCGGTGTATTGCACCTTTACGGTTTGTCCGGTTTGGGGCGAAGCGCCTGTGCCCTGCGCAAGGTCGATATATTGTAAGCCTGAAGTAGAGGGTGTAATGATTTTTTCGGGTGTAAACGAGTAGTTGAGAGTGTAATTTGTCTCTCTTCCAGGAGCAGCAAAAACTCGCACAAAGTAAGGTGAGCCAGCAATGCTGGTCAAGCTCTGTCGAAGGGCTTCTGGGATTGCGCCAGGGTTGGTTGAGGTTGAAAGTAAAGTCCGATTTTTATCATAAACTTCAATGTTCGCGTCATCACTCAAGCCCGTCAGATCCAGCTTAAGTTGTCCAGCGACCAGTGGAACGATGCCCGTATAGTCATTAGGATCGTTGTTGCCCACGAAATCTGTAATGGGTTTGCCTGTCAGACGAGTTGCTGTTTCAAACGTATTGCCAATTTGATCAGCAGCCGGAATTGACGAGAGGGTGAGGGCATATTTAGACTCGGTGCCGCCTCGCAGTTTGACATGAACGTAGAAAGTGCCTGTTTCTAAAAGAACATTTGTTAGATGCTCGGCTTTATTTTTGCGATTGCGGGAAGCGGTAATGACTTGCCCGGTGCTATTTAGGAGCGCAACGTCGATATTCGCTCTTCTAGAAATTCCTTTAAGCGCCAGGTTGAAACTGCCCCTAAATTTGTTATTAATTTTCCAAACATCGACACGATCTTGCAAGCTCAGGCTTTCGCTAGCCGTTTGATTTGTTTCACTCAACCTAAAATTTCTGGCACCCTGAAGCGTTTTACCTGGATCTTTAGCCACGTGCTTTCTCTCAAAATAAATGGAGCGATTTCAATTTATCCCAAGGTTTTAGTTTGACCAGGGTAGGAGTACGCAATCGCACACGTTGTACAGGGGTAGGCGATCGGATACTATGAAGGGCGGGTTCAAGCAGACTATTCGCCAATTAGGAAAGTTCAGGTTATGTCGGAGGATCAGTCGGTTTATTCAAGGGTTGACCTAACCCCAAATCATGCATGCCCTGCTTTTTCGCTGATCATTCCTGCTTACAACGAGCAAAATGGCATCATTCCCGTTTTAGATGAACTTCAGGCGACGCTTAGGGCTGCGGCGTGTGAGTACGAAATTATTGTAGTCAACGATGGTTCTACCGATGACACGGGCAAGTTACTGCGACCTTACAAAGGCATTCGGTTGGTGGAGCATCGGCGTAATTGTGGCTATGGGGCTTCGCTAAAAACGGGAATTCGTAACGCCCAATATCCTTGGATTGTGATTACAGATGCCGATGGGACTTATCCAAACGATCGCATTCCCCATTTAGTAGCGCTGACTGCTCAAGCCGATATGGTGGTGGGAGCAAGAATTGGGGCAAATGTTCGGTATTCTAATTTGCGTAAAATTCCGAAGTGGTTTTTGGTGCGCTTTGCTCAATGGTTAACGCGATCGCCCATTCCCGACCTCAACAGTGGGTTGCGGGTGTTCCGCAAAAGCATTGTCGAACGGTTCTTGACGATTTTGCCCGATAATTTTAGTTTTACCACTAGCATTACTGTCGCGATGCTGATGAGTAACTATGCCGTTCATTACGAGCCGATCGATTATCATGCACGAGTCGGTAAGAGCAAAATTAAACCGATTCGAGATACACTGCGATTTGTGCAGTTAATTTTGCGAACAGGAGTATATTTTGCGCCCTTACGGGTTTTTATGCCGTTAGCAGCGATATTCTTTACCGGGTTTTTAATTACATTATTTCAAGACTTATTTGTTCGAGAAGATTTGACAGAACGAACGTTAATTTTATTGATTGCTGCAACTCAAATCGGCATGTTTGCGCTGCTAGCAGACATGATCGATAAACGCACAGGACGGCTGTAGAAAGATTTTAGAGGATTCTAGATTGCTATCCGATCCGCCCCCTAAATCCCCCATTCTGGGGGACTTCCGAACCAGTTCTCCTTCAAAGTCCCCCAGAATGGGGGATTTAGGGGGCAAGTGTAAGAATCTTTGGTACTTCTCAGACATCCTCTTAGAATAATCAAAATATTAGGGAAATAAGAGATAACTGGCTAATTACTGCACAATCTCCCATAGCCTCACTTCTGCCTGACTCATGCTGTGATCTTCGTAGACGGGCTTGATTTCATATTTGCGTTCTAATCGGTTGCGCAATCGTTGAGACGGGTTTAGTAAAAAAATAGGAGCAAATTCCTCAGCGATTTTTAATTGTTTAGGAGTGCCGACCAATTGAAAATGAGTCTTGGGTTTGACCCAGTAGCTAATTGCCAATAGCGCTGCGGGGTCATCGTCACTAATCACCAGCGGGTTTGAGGCTTGGTTAATGAGGGCGGAAACGGCAGGATAGTAGGCGCTGCGAGGGATGCTTTTGTTCCACCACACCTGTGCTTGAGCGCTGACTGAACAAGCAACAATGCCGCCTATGATTAATCCCGCTAACATCAGTTGCGCTAGCCTTTTGCCCCACCCGCCAGCCTCAATTTGAGTGACGAAGAGGTAAGCGATCGCCATTTGAATCCCAAGAAATGCCGGAATTAAATAGCGAATCCGGAGCGATCGCTGTCCGCCTAGAAAAATATCGGGCAATGCTAATACTAAAAACGACACTGCCACGATTGCTAAAACCATCAGCCAGGTGACTTTTGGCGTTTTGCGGCAGAGATAATAAAGCGGTGCAAATCCTACCAAGATTAATCCAACCGTGTTGAGTGAACCTAACTCGCGATCGATTAATCCTCGGCTAAAATTCAAAACCCATTCGTTAATTAGGGTCGAAAATTGGTAGGGCAAATTTAAGGTCGCGGTGGATTCTTGAACTTGATCTAAGTTGCTAAAGAACACTATCAGCCAAGGTATGAGACTGATTAAGCTGATGCTTGTGGTCATTAGATAAGAACGCGCCGTTGCACTAAGCCTTCTTTTGGCAAAAACATTTTCAACGATCGCCACATAAATGCCGTGAGCAAGAATGATTTCGCCAAAGAGCAGTTGGGTATACAGCCCCAACGTTAGGCTAATGCCATATGCCAACCAACTCCAACGAGTTTTAGTTCGCATTGCCCAGAGCAATAGAGCGCTGGAGAGTAAAATCTCAACTGTCCACAGGCTATAAGGACGGGCTTCTTGAGCATATAGAACATGGAGCGGCGTGATGGAGATGAGGGCGATCGCCACCCAGCCCACCGCATTAGAGGCAAATAATTCTTGGCACAGCCAGAACAGGCAAGGGAAGACCAGCAGGCTAAAGAACACCGACAAGCCTCGAATATTTGCCACAGAATAGCCAAATCCTTCCGTCCACAATCGCGCTAAGAGAAAATAAAGAGGCGTGTGTTCAGCGTTGCCTTTGAGAGCGTTGAGCGTATCACCCCAGCTTTTTTCGCCAGGACGTTGATAGGTTTGGAGCGTGGCAGTCTCTATCACTTGCCCTGTGTAAATTTCTTCAACTAGTTCGGTTTGGGTATGACCCGACATTCGCAGAGAAGTTCGGGCTTCGTCGAGCCAGTAGACTTTGCGATCGAGATGATAGAAGCGAAAGAAGATGCCAATAACGAGGAGGGCAATGGCGCAAATTTGTAGCCAGCGGGGGAGCGATCGCCCCAATTGTTGCTTCGGTTCACGACTCAGATTTAACTGCAACATACCTTCTTTGCCGACCCCAATTTTAGTACGCTAAATCATAATGCGAAAAGAATTAGAGTATTCTACGGTGTCTGGCTGAAAAGACAACTTGGTTTCCTCTCTCTGCGTCCCCATGACTCTTCCAAAAATTGCGCCTTGGCTTAGCTTTAGCCTTGTCATCTCTTTTCTCTACATCATCCTGGCGCTCCAGCCCTCCTTAGGGTACGAGTATTTAGTGCAAGATGATGCCCGACAGCACGTATTTTGGATGCAGCAGTTCCAAGATAGAGCGTTATTTCCTAATGATTTGATCGCCCTGTACTTCCGGTCGATTGTACCCGCAGGATATACGGCGCTGTATGGATTAGCGGCACAATTTGGCATTGATCCATTGGCGCTCAGTCGGTGGCTGCCGATCGGGTTGGGATTAGCGACAGCGGGATTTTGTTATGGCATCTGTGTGAAAATCTTGCCGATTCCGGTGGTCGGGTTTGTGGCATCTTTTTTGCTGACTCAAAACTTGTGGACAAAGGATGATTTGGTTTCAGGAACGCCACGGGCTTTTTTCTACCCGCTGGTTACGGCGTTTTTGTACTATCTGCTGCAACGTCACGAGCCTCCGGTATGGCGGCGATCGCTCCTCCCGTGTTTAATTATTTTCCTGCTGCAAGGCTTGTTTTATCCGCAAACGCTGCTGTTGAGTTGTGGCGTGCTGGTGCTAAATTTTGTGGCTTGGGAGCCGAGAAGCATTCGCTTACCGCAGCGGCTTCAAGACTGGGGCTTTGTGGCGGCTGGTTTGGGTGTAGCGGTTTTGGTGCTACTGCCGTTTGCATTGCAAACTTCTGAATATGGCCCTGTGATCACGGCAGCGGAAGCTAGACCCATGGCAGAATTTGCCGAGCATGGACGGGTTAGATACTTTGTGCCGCCTC
Organism: Timaviella obliquedivisa GSE-PSE-MK23-08B; assembly: GCA_019358855.1. Classification (NCBI taxonomy): domain Bacteria; kingdom Bacillati; phylum Cyanobacteriota; class Cyanophyceae; order Oculatellales; family Oculatellaceae; genus Timaviella; species Timaviella obliquedivisa. The sequence continues at coordinate 443,083 of JAHHII010000003.1, forward strand.
TGGAGTATTGGTTGAGTTGGATGCGAAGCGGTATTTTCCCTAGCCTTTGGGTGCCGCCGTTGATGCTAGCGGGGTTTTTGTTGCCCTTCTTGTGGCGGCTGGGCAACCAATTCCCACTCATCCAACAAGTGCGCCCTAACGTTAAGTTATTGGCAGATGTAGTGTTGGCATCGTTGGTTTGGTTTGGGCTGGCTCACCTTCTGCTGTTTCGGCTGCAACTTCCTAGCCGATATACGCAGCATAGCTTCCGAGTCGTGTGGGCGATCGCCGCTGCCATTGCGCTGGCTGCTCTTTTTGATGGATTTTCCCGTTGGTTAAATCGTGCGTCTCGGCAGAATCGGCTAAAAGCTTTAGGAATAACGGCGATCGGGGCGATCGCGCTCATTTCTATCTCACCCACGCCTGCCAAATCTTATCCGTTTTTAGTTCATGTAGTGGGTCGAACGCCGCCTCTATACCAGTTTTTTCAGCAGCAGCCCAAAGATATTATGATTGCCTCCCTAACCCAGGAGGTCAATAATTTACCAACTTTTGCCCAGCGAGCGATTCTGACGGGGCGAGAGTATGCGCTGCCCTATCACAAAGGTTATTACCAAGAGCTACGACAGCGGACTGTCGATTTGATCGCGGCTCAGTACACTCCTGATTTGGCGAAGCTTCAGGCGTTTATTCGTCAGTATGAAGTTGATTTTTTTGTGATAGAGCAGGAGTCGTTTAAGCCCTATTACGTGAAAGATGATTTTTGGTTGCGGCAGTATGAGCCGTTTTCTAGTGAGGCGATTGCCCAATTGGAAAGCGATCGAAAACCCGCTTTGGCTCGATTGAGAAATCGCTGCTCGGTGTTGAAGAGCGATCGGTTGCTGGTGCCTCAACTCAAAATAGAGCCGCGTGAGGCAGGACAGATAGAAGTTTTGAATGCTCAATGCATTTTGGAGGGGAAGCGAAGGGAGTGATAAAATAATTCCTATTAAGAATTCCTAATTGTTCTCCTCGTTGTTCCATGGATATTACCGAGTTTTTTCAGCAAAGTGCTGGCAAATGGGTGTCTCAGCGCACCAGCCACCATCCTACTTTCAAGCAACCTGAGGGCGGCAGGTCTGATTTTTATATTGAGGTTCTGCCCTCATCTGACCCGGCTGTCGTTCAGCTTTGTCAGCAGCATGGTATTGATGCAGCATTGGCAGTTTGTGGTGTCAGAACCCGTTGGGATGGCGTGATGGAGCAAAATAAAGAAAAACGGGCAGGAACTGCGCTAATGGTAGCGATCGCTGATTCTACTCAACCCAACCGAGGGAAGCTACTTCGACCCAGCGGTGAGGCTGAGCAAAGAGTGACAGGGCGCTATGTTATGGGCGACGATGAGGCTCTCACGCTCATCAGTGAATCTGAAACGCTTTATTCAGAAGAACGTTTATGGTTTGCCAGCCCTAACTTACGGTTGAGAACTAGCACCATAAAGCAAGCAGATGGGTTTAGTACTGCTTCTTTTTGTTCTGAAATTCGCATGGGTGGAGCACCGCCTGCTCAATAAATCTCTCTCAATAAATCTCTCAAGGGTTGGGAGGTTTGGGAGGTTGAGTTGGCTCAGAATTCTTTGCAAACCTTGAACGACCTGCATTTTGTACGATCGCTTTGAGCTTTGCGTAAAACTCTGACGGCGCTAGAGTGGGCACAAACTGATGAATTGGCGGACTGCTTGCATCCTTTACCTGAGGAACAATCTCTAACGAATCCACCCACGTTTCATCACTAGAAGGCTTAAAGGGCTGAATGGGCAGTCCCCTCACTGTTGGCTCAGTCTCCGCCTGGAGTTCAGCGATCGACGGTGGAAGAAATTCTGGTTCGCTGTCTATTGGGAGGGGCGCAGTTTCTTCGAGATGCCCATGAGGGGGTGCCTCTGTGGATTCAACATCTGTAAATTCCTGTAACCCAGACGCTACCAACTGTGCATAGAATCTCTGAAACATCGTGTCTGTAGGCAAAAGAATACCTGATACAGGCAAGGGTTGAATTGCTCCCATAGGACGAGGCATCATCAAAGGCTTGGGCAATTCTAGTTCTAAGGTATCGAGTTCTAGCAAGTCTAGTTCTAGTGTATTGAGTTCTAACTTTAAAGCAGGCGGTGCATAAGGGGTTGGAAGAATAATGACTTCTGGTTGCCCTGCCCGACCTTTGATCAGGCGCGGAGTAATAATTCGCTCAAAATCGGGGCTAAAGTGATGCAAGGGCTTGCCACGCCGCTGCCATAAGTTCAAAATTTGTTCGACTGAAACTGCCTTGTAGCGTCCTTGGTAGAGGGCTTCAACAATAGCAAGGCGAATCCAATCTGAAGGGTAACGCTGAAGCCAGTATTCAGCCAGGCGATCGACTGTGTACCCGCTTAGATCAAAGCTGTAGCGAATTAACAGATCGATAACGCTGGCAGCATCTCTGGCTGGGTCGGTCATTGGAGGATACAAGGAGAGTTAACTTTATAAAGAGGTTTCAAGAATTGATAGATTTCAGGAGGGTGTTGAGACATTTCCCAAATCCTACCTCAGCACTAGGGGTACAACATCCGGGCAAATAGAGATCCCTAATTCATACCGAAGTATGAAGGAGAGTTCGGACGATCGCGTGTGAGTGAATCCTAACTGAGTATAGAACCCTATCTTGTCAGGACAACAAGCCAAATAAAGCGGCTTAGATGCTTGTTGCGTCAGATGCTTGACCAACGCCGATCCCATACCCTGACGACGATACTGGGGCAAAACGAGGACATCATATAGCACTGAATGGGTACCGTAGCGACATAGCTTCCCGCAAGCCACAATACGACCTTCTTGCTCAATAACCCAAAATTTCTTCCACTCTTGAGAAACAACAATCTTTATAAAGGAAAAAGTAATTCCGCAGGTTGCCAAGCCCACAATTCCTTGAAGAAACTTCAGCCCTAATAAAAAGCTGAGGCTAATCCCTAATACCAGCAAAAATCCTAGTGTCAGGGAATGCCACCCCCGCGATCGCCAGGGTGCCTCCTGCTCAAACTTGTTTAAAAGCCGTTGAATCTGCCATCTATCTGAAGCGATCGCTGGACGAGTACTATAAGCAGGAGCATGTAAATCAGACATATCAAGGAGGGCAACCCCACGTCGCAGTCAAGGAAAACAAAATTCGTTAATTTAGAATAATCCTGCCCACATCTTGCTCAAGATATTTAGAAATACAAGATAAAATTCCCCCATGGTTTCCACGTCGCTCCCTTCTCTTTCTACCGATGCCTCCCCAATCCGCTTGGGAATTCGTGCTCTACAGCCGCAATTGGTGGAATGGCGGAGAATTTTACATCAACATCCTGAGCTAGGTTTTAAGGAGCATCTGACCGCCCATCTGATTACCCAGAAGTTGACGCAATGGGGTATTTCTCATCAAACTGAAGTCGCTCAAACAGGCATTGTTGCTACAGTCACGGGCAATCAGCCGGGACGAACCCTAGCCATCCGAGCCGATATGGACGCACTGCCTATTCAAGAAGAAAACCAGGTGCCCTATCGATCGCAGAATCATGGCAAAATGCACGCCTGTGGACATGATGGACATACGGCGATCGCTTTGGGCACCGCCTACTATCTTTCGCAACACCCCGAAATCTTTTCAGGCACGGTCAAGTTCATCTTTCAACCTGCCGAAGAAGGGCCTGGCGGGGCAAAGCCCATGATTGAAGCAGGGGTTCTTAAGGATCCCCAAGTCGATGCCATCATTGGGCTGCATCTTTGGAATAACTTACCGTTGGGAACCGTTGGAGTTCGGGAAGGGGCGTTAATGGCAGCAGTCGAATTATTTCACTGCACCATTCAGGGTAAAGGCGGACATGGTGCGATGCCGCATCAGACAGTAGATTCCATCGTAGTAGGCGCACAAGTTGTGATGGCACTCCAAACGATCATGTCCCGGAATGTTGATCCGTTGCAAGCGGGCGTAGTGACTGTCGGCGAATTCCATGCAGGACACGCCCATAACGTCATTGCAGATACTACCAAAATGAGCGGCACAGTGCGGTACTTTGATCCAGGCTTAGATGGATTTTTCAAAACGCGCATGGAACAGATTATTGCCGGGGTTTGTCAGAGCCAGGGAGCGAGTTACAGCTTAGATTACTGGTCATTGTATCCGCCTGTGTTGAACGATCGCGCGATCGCCCAACTCGTTCGTTCTGTTGCCGAAACCGTTGTTGAAACCCCAGCAGGCGTAGTCCCAGATTGCCAAACCATGGGCGGCGAAGATATGTCTTTTTTCTTGCAAGAAGTCCCTGGTTGTTACTTCTTTCTAGGCTCGGCTAACCCCGATTTAGGGCTGGCATTCCCTCACCATCATCCTCGCTTTGATTTTGACGAAACGGCATTGGGCATCGGTGTAGAGATTTTTGTGCGATGTGTAGAGAAGTATTGTAATGGAGCAATGTGATGCAGGCAGAACAACTCTATTACTCTCCTGAAGAATACCTGGAGCTAGAAGTGGCTTCGGGCGATCGCCATGAATACATTGATGGACAAATTATCCTAATGACAGGCGGACTACCCAATCATAATCAGATTGCTGGCAACCTTTATGCTGCATTGAATTTTGCTTTAAGACGTAGGTCTTATCAAGCTTTTATGGCTGACCAACGTTTATGGATTCCTCAAAGACGAATCTATACCTATCCTGACGTAATGGCGGTTGCAAGCCCATTAGAACTACAAGAAGGACGTAGAGACACGCTCACGAATCCTATCATAATTGCTGAAGTTCTGTCTTTATCAACTCAAAGCTACGATCGCGTGGGTAAATTTGCGGCATATCGCACCATTCCCAGTTTTCAAGAATACATTTTGGTAGATCAATACTCGGTTCATGTAGAGCAATACGTCAGAACTGAAGGAAACAAATGGATTTTTGCTGTGTATGAAGCAGAGAGTGAAGTGCTGTCTTTAGCTTCGGTACCTTGTGAAATTTTGCTGGCTGACCTGTATGACAAAGTTGAGTTTAGTGATGATTCATCAGAATCCTAAGTTGGTTCTGATGAATCCCGATCGCCTCTTAAGGATGTCTGTGCTATCCGATCCGCCCCCTAAATCCCCCATTCTGGGGGACTTCCGAACCTTTCAAAGTCCCCCAGAATGGGGGGTTTAGGGGGCTGAAAAGTCAATGCGTCTCACTGGGTTTTATTTTCACGCAACTCCCAAGAAAGCGATCGCCCACAATCACAATAGGAGCGTCCACATTAATAGTGCGACCCTCCACATTAATAGTGCGATGCCTCACATTAACGATGCGATCGCCCACACTGCTTTTGTAATCCGTTACAGAGAGAGTAGCATTGGGCACATTAAGTCTGTCCGTTTACCCATTAGGAATGCGTATGCCTCTGCAAGACACCAACCGCCGCTTAGGTCGTCCAACGATTGATCAAGACATTGACTCACTCAACGGTTTAAACACCGTGGTGAACTATGCCCCAACCCGCGCTGATGCAGATCCACGGCGGCTGCAACAAACCCATCAAACTATGATGGAAAAGCAGCAGTTTGAAACCGAAGCCCTTGCCCATTATCGGGCGGCTTCTGATGCGGCTCGGTTAGCTGAGTGGGAGTTTCATAACAGCGTGCTGGCAATGAAGGAATCGGTGCGCGGGCAGTTTGGCTCGGATAGCGATGAGTCGCAGGCGATCGGGTATAAGAAAAAGTCGAGTCGTAAGCGTCCGGTGCGGCAGAAGGTGGCGGCGATCGCGTAGAGGATAGGCAACTATTCTCTGTTTTGACAAATGCTGGGGGCGATGATGCCATAATCAAGGGAAAAATCGCCCCGCTCATCTGTATGGTTGCCCTTTCTAAATCTGATGCGCTCCAACCGTTTGATGTGTTCCTCTGTCATAACAGTGTAGACAAGGAGCAGATGAGAGCGATCGCCCAACAGTTGCACGCTCAAAGCCTTACGTCTTGGCTGGATGAACAAGAGCTAACGCCAGGGCGAGCCTGGATTGAGATTTTAGAACAATATTTACCCCGCATCAAAACGGTAGCAATCTTTATCGGCGCACAGGGGTTAGGACGCTGGCAAAAGCTAGAGATTCCCGCATTTTTGACCCGTTTTGTAGAACACGGTAGCCCGCAGATTTTGCCTGTGTTTTTGGCAGATGCGCCGCAGCATTGTGATCTGCCCTTTTTCTTGAAAAATTTTGGCTGGGTTGATTTTCGTCAGCCCGATCCCATGCCCAGGATGATTTGGGGCATTACGGGCATTAAGCCTGATGGCGTTCCAGAAGAAGAAGCGATTCCGGGCAGCTTACTAACTCAGATTCGCGGTGCCCATTCTCTGCCTCGCCGCAATGCAACGCTGTTTGTGGGGCGTGATGAGGAACTGAATCAGCTTCAAGACCAGTTGCAGCACCATGCTTCGGTAGCGATTACGGCGATCGCTGGGATGGGGGGCATTGGCAAAACTGAGCTAGCGTTGCACTATGGTTGGCTCTCTTGGGCAACGGGGGCGTATCCGGGTGGAGTGTGTTGGGTGCGATCGCAACAGGAGCTTTCAGATTTGCTGCTGTTTGCCCGTACCAAGCTTGATCTGGCTCCACCAGAAGGGTTGGAAGCCCCGGCGCAACTGGCGTGGTGTTGGCAGCATTGGCGGCAGGGCAATACGCTGATTGTGTTTGACAATGTGGAGGCATACGCCGACATTGAACCCTTTTTGCCGCCTAATGAGCCTCGGTTTCAGGTGTTACTGACGACTCGCCGCGATTTGGGAGCGTCGGTGCAGAAGTTGTCGTTGCCTGTGTTGAGTGAGGGTGCGGCGTTGGCGTTGTTGAAGGCGCTGGTGGGGACTCGCATTGATGAACAGGAAGAAAATGCAAAAGCCCTCTGCCAACAGTTAGGATATTTGCCTCTGGCGCTAGAGTTGGTGGGGCGATATTTAGCCCGCAAGCAGGATTTGTCGGTGGCGGAACTGCAACAGCGATTGCAGGCGAAGGGATTGGATGCGCCAGCCCTGACTAAACCGGAAGCGGGCATGACGGCAACGAGGGGCGTGAAAGCGGCGTTTGAGTTGAGTTGGGAGGCTTTAAGCGCTGAGGCTCAGGCGTTAGCGGCTTGCCTGAGTATGTTTGCGGCGGCACCGCTGGAATGGCGGTGGGTGGAGGATTGCTTGACTGAAGCGGATGCAGAAGCAGTGGAAGAGTTGCGGGATGATGAGTTGTTGGGGCTGCATTTGCTGCAACGGGTAGCACCGAGTGTTTATCAACTGCATCCTTTGATTCGGGAGTTTTTTGCTGAGAAGCTGACGCAACAGCCTAATAGCCATGAATGGAAGCAGCGATTTTGTCAGATTATGGTGAAAGAAGCCAAACAAATTCCACAAACGCTAACGCTCAGCATGATTGCCCAATTTACCTCAGTGATTCCCCATCTAAAACAAGCCGCAACTGCACTCACCAATTGGTTGAGCAATGATGATTTGATTACGCCTGCAACCCGAATTGCCCGGTTTTACAAAGGACAGGTAGATTACACTGCCGCAGAATTTTGGTATACCGATTGTCTCAAAGTTGCCGACGCCCGTTTGGGCAACGACCATCCCAACATGGCATCCAGTCTCAATAATTTGGCAGGGTTATACTACTCGCAAGGACGCTACGGCGAGGCGGAACCCTTGTTGGTGCGATCGCTCCACATTCGTGAAACCCAGTTAGGGGCAAACCATCCCGATACGGCTCAAAGTCTCAATAATTTGGCAGAGTTATATGAATCGCAAGGACGCTACAGCGAGGCGGAATCCTTGTTGGTGCGATCGCTCCACATTTATGAGACCCAGTTAGGGGCAGACCATCCTGATACGGCATTAGGTCTCAATAATTTGGCAGGGTTATATGACTTGCAAGGACGCTACGGCGAGGCGGAACCCTTGTTGGTGCGATCGCTCCACATCCGTGAAACCCAGTTAGGGGCAAACCATCCTGATACGGCATTAGGTCTCAATAGTTTGGCATTGTTATATGACTCGCAAGGACGCTACAGTGAGGCGGAACCCTTGTATGTGCGATCGCTCCACATTTGTGAAACCCAGTTAGGGGCAGACCATCCCAATACGGCATCCAATCTCAATAGTTTGGCATTGTTATATGACTCGCAAGGACGCTACAGTGAGGCGGAACCCTTGTATGTGCGATCGCTCCACATCCGTGAAACCCAGTTAGGGGCAAACCATCCTGATACGGCATCCAGTCTCAATAACTTGGCAGAGTTATACAAGTCGCAAGGACGATACAGTGAGGCGGAACCCTTGTATATGCGATCGCTCCACATTCGTGAAACCCAGTTAGGGGCAGACCATCCTAATACGGCATCCAGTCTCAATAACTTGGCAGAGTTATACAAGTCGCAAGGACGCTACAGCGAGGCAGAACCCTTGTTGGTGCGATCGCTCCACATCCATGAAACCCAGTTAGGGGCAGACCATCCTGGTACGGCATCCAGTCTCAATAATTTGGCAGGGTTATATTACTCGCAAGGACGTTACAGCGAGGCGGAACCCTTGTTGGTGCGATCGCTCCACATTCGTGAAACCCAGTTAGGGGCAAACCATCCTGATACGGCATTAGGTCTCAATAATTTGCCAGTATTATACAAGTCGCAAGGACGATACAGTGAAGCGGAACCCTTGTTGGTGCGATCGCTCCACATTCGTGAAACCCAGTTAGGGGCAAACCATCCCGATACGGCTCAAAGTCTCAATAATTTGGCAGGGTTATATGACTTGCAAGGACGCTACAGCGAGGCAGAACTCTTGTATGTGCGATCACTCCACATTTATGAGACTCAGTTAGGGGCAGACCATCCTGATACGGCATTAGGTCTCAATAATTTGGCAGTATTGTACAAGTCGCAAGGACGATACAGTGAGGCGGAACCTTTGTACGCGCAAGCAATTATCATCTGCTGGCAGCGCTTAGGCGAGGATCATCCCAACACAAAAACTGGTCTTAATAACTTTTATACTTGCCTCAAAAGGGCGATCGAAGCGGGACAGAGCGATCAACTCTCCGACCATCCCTTCACCCAATTCCTGCTCCAGCAATTGCAAACACCGTAAAATTGTCGGCATTGCTGAATGAAAGGATGAACTTCATCAAAGCTCATTTCTTTCAGCAGAGCGGTGAGGGAAGAGTGTCTCTAGCTGTGCCAACTTCACCTCAGCAACGCCTAAATTTGTTTGCAACTACTTGTGTTAATCCTGCCTTTGCCCTTATGCTAATCAACACTGGTTTTTTGATACCAGTAGACAGGCTTAAGGTGAGGACGCTGGCTAGAAGTGGTATCAACACAACTAACCAGCTAACCTGACTTTCTGGGATTGGCAGAAAGCTAGGCTGTAGCGATTTTATCGTTTCACCTCGCTAATGTTAAACAAGTGGTCTAGGAATACCACGCCTTAAGCTTTTCATCTCAACCCAACATTAGCGAGGGAAATAGCATGAGTACAGAGTTCAACGAACTGCTGCCCGTTTCGCACGGCGACAAAGCGCAGGTGTGGATAGTCGGCACACGGGAGCAAGTGACGCATTTAATCAACGAGTTCTACGTGAAGAAGATTGCTAGCGATCGCGTCCAGTTCACGCCGATTGTTCCTGCTCCATTTGCCAGTGGCAAGTACATGAGTGTGTTAGTGCGCTAAGACAAAGCTTCAGGGGCGATCGCATTGATGTTGTCGTCCCTGTAAAGGCGATCGCGTTCTCTACATTGGCATTGCAACGTCACCCAATCGGATTGCTCCTCAATGCATTGCGATTGGGTGACTGACGATGACGAATGTGACTCGATACAATGCCATTGTGACTCGATGCAATGCGACGATCCGCCCCCTAAATCCCCCATTCTGGGGGACTTCCGAACCAGTCCTCCTTCAAAGTCCCCCAGAATGGGGGATTTAGGGGGCAAGTGTAAGAATCTTTGATACTTCTCAGACATCCTCTTACAGCCGATCGCCCTCCAAAAGCAGATTCCAAGAACCCCAGTTAGAGCGATCGCCCTTATTTTGAATACAAAAGGCGATCGTAGATTCATAAATATGAATAGATTGAGCGATCGGTAGAATAGAAGAAATAGCTGTCGATTTTATTCATTGTTTAGCGATCGTTTGGAAAATAGATTATGCCAACCTACGAAGACGTTCTCACCCTGGCGCAACAACTCAACGCCGTTGAACAAACTCGTTTGGCAGAGGCATTGATGTTGCTCCACCAAACCACTCAGACTGAAAATCATTTAGAGCCATCCAGTCAAACTTTAATCCTCAACAGCCTAAAAGCTCGTCTTCAAACCATTCCACCCGGAGTTAGCCTTGTCGATGAACTCATCGCAGAGCGTCGAGAGGCAGCAACAAAAGAGGAGCAGGCGTGACTCAAAATGTTCACTGCATCTTAGATGCCTCAGCCCTACTAGCAATGCTAAACGGTGAACCCGGTGGTGCATCCGTTGAACCTTATCTAATGGGAGCAGGTATATCCAGCGTCAATTGGTCTGAGGTTATCCAAAAACTCTTAGCCAAAAAAGTAATCACGACAGGGATGTGAGAAGATTTTCAGAAGCTTGGTTTAATGATCTTGCCGTTTACAACAGAACAGGCAGAACTTGCGGCGAGCTTATGGACAACGACTAAACCTTTGGGCTTGTCGTTGGGCGATCGCGCTTGTTTAGCCTTAGCGATCACATTTAACCTTCCTGTAGTCACCGCTGATCAAGCATGGGAAGGATTGAGTCTAACCATTGCGGTGCAAATGATTCGATAAAAACTCAGGAAACTTAGAACATTTAAGATCGCCAATTATTTTGCAACCTAGACAGGAAATCAACCCTTGCAGTAACGACGAAGCCGCGCTCTGCGAGATACCCACAAGGGGTTGCCCTCAAGCCTGATGCGATCGAGGGTAAGCTGAACCTGCTAAGATGACGGGCGATCGGGGTGGAGTGAAGAAATGATTTCGGGGTTTGAATGGAACGAAGAAAAAGCCCAAGGCAACCTGATTAAACATGGAATCTCGTTTACCGAAGCTACTACCGTTTTTAACGATCCTCAATGTCTCATCATGGACGATCCACAGCATTCGTTCGGCGAACTCCGGTTTCTGATTCTAGGATATTCCGTTGTTGATAGACTGTACTAGTTGTTCATTGCGATCGCGGCAGCGCCATCCGGATTATTAGTGCACGACCTGCAACACCATCAGAGAGGCGAACCTATGAACGAGGATACTAAATCCAACCTGGATACCGAAATGCTAGACGAGTATGACTTTAGCCAAGCAGTTCGGGGTAACCCCTACCCACAACTGAACCAGGCAAATATTAAAATTGAGACAAAAGAAGGCGACCCTCACGGTATCTGCGAAGCAGCGCGTATCGTTCAAATTAAAACTGTCGAAGTCACTGCAACAGTTGCACCTGATGGCAAAGTAACTCTGCAACTTCCCCCAGACATCACGCCCGGAGAACACCACATTACTCTGCTCATTCAAGAAAACTTGATGCCTCAAACCGCTTAAGCTTCCAAAAGCAGCCGCCTTCATTCACAATGCAATGTCTAACGTTGAGAGTGCGATCGAGTAGCGCTGGAACAAAAGCAACTGATATTAACTGCCATTTGTGTCATTCTTATCCGTTCGTATCCAAATGAAAGCTAGCAGCGTAAAGCTACTTCGCCCCAGCTGCCCACCAAGCTAGGGCATAGGACTGCATTGGCTCATTAACGCGATCGCGGTAAACCACCCGAATTTTGTACTGCCCCGCTGTTGGCACCGGATGAAAAATATGCTCTACGCTATCGACCTCACTGACCGAAGACCAAATGCTCTTTTTCGTATTGCTATCCTCCGCCCGCATGAGATAAATATCCAAGTTATTCAGTCCGCTATCTGTAAACGTTTCGCCCATGTCGTACTGTTCGTTACCGTTCGCATCTTGCAACGCCACAGCCCGATCCCAAGCCAGAGTCGCGGAGACAAAGCTGCCAGCAGGTAAAGTCTGATCAATCACGTAATCACGATAACGGGGCGCATCCGATCGCTTAGCGCCGACGCTGTTATAGTCCCAAGCGATCGCCGGGACAGGTGCATCAGGACTCCATTGCCCCGGACTAAATTGTTCGTAGGCTCGGAAGGCGTGAAGGTGCCCGGTACCCATTTCAGAGTCTAAAGGAAGGGCGCGATCGCTGTAGGCATCCGAATCTTTCCAAGTCTTTTCGCCCAAATCTAACAGCGTCCGCGTCATGCCCAATAGCATTCCATCGCCTTTGTCCTTCAGTTTATCCGCCGAGTTCATCAACACCGCCTTCATTACTTCATGCTGCCGTGCATCAAGTCCCCAGTGAGAAACAGGCGGCTTTTCCTTCAGCGCCTTGCGAATCTGGGTATCGCCGTACTCTTGCATAAGCGCCACCGTTGCAGCAACATGGGGAGCGGCAAAGCTGGTGCCAGTTTCGGGTGCTGTCAGGGTGCCGTCGGGCGCAATTGTTTGCAGCCGATCGCCCGGTGCCACCAAGCTGACCGAACGGCGATCGCCCTCGTTGCTCTCAAGGGCTGGGTCACGACCAATGACCATGCTAGGATTACTGCCCAAGCTAAAAAAGTTCACCTTACGAAAGACACCGCCGCGCAGCATAGAATTTGCCACAATCATGCCGTTATAGTTGTCGGTAGGAATCGGAATGCCGCCCCTTCCCTGGTTTCCAGCAATGACGTAAAGCGTGTTGTGAGCCTTTGCCGACCAATCAATGCACTGCGTTAATAACGCATTACCATCCAATACTGCTTTTTCCCGAGGATCGCGTTCTAGTGATTCACCAAAGCTAAAATTGATTGCTCTGACATCACCGCCATTTTGCAGCGCTACAGTTTGTGCCGCAAGACATTCTTGGGGCTGCTGTATTCTCGACTGTTGCTCAAACCCAGCAGCAGCAGCATAGAGCTTGGCGTTGGGAGCAACGCCTGTCACCCTTTTATCCTGACTTACCATCACGCTCGCAACGCTGGCAGAGTGATCTTCTACATATTCGTCAGCCGTCGCAGGTGCATCTCTAAAGAACAATCTGCCTGGACGCACAGAGCGGTTATTCGACGCTATTTTGTCGATGCCAAACAAAGCTGGACGACCAATTTCAACCTGCCCGATCGCAATTTTGCGTCCGGTCAAATCATAAGGAGCGATGTGCAATACTCCTGCATTAATTCCGGCTTCACCAATAGAGGAAACTAGCGATCGCGCTACAGCAGGGGCAGTCAAGCAAAAGGCAAAACCGCCCAGTAACCCCATTAATCGTTTCACCATCTTTTGCTGAGCCACAAGCGATTCCTCTACAGAAAGTCATGACAACCATGATAATTAAGATAGTTAGAACAGCGCATTAACTCTAAAAACTCTAGAGATCTTTAGGGTTATTGTGAAGGGTCATTGTGAATTTTTGACTCATTGCCGCATTTGCCTCCGTTTTTTATGAGAAAGATCAAGGCAAAGGATAACGTTTTGTTACACTAGATACCAGAGTCAAGCACCGATAAGCATCCAGGAGAATCAGCCCTATGACCCTATCTCGCAAGCCCGTGATGATCGCTCCGTCCATCCTGTCGGCAGATTTTAGTCGCTTAGGCGAAGAAATTAAGGCGATCGACGAAGCTGGAGCCGATTGGATTCACGTCGATGTAATGGATGGGCGATTCGTTCCTAACATTACGATTGGTCCACTAATCGTCAACGCCATTCGCCCTTACACTCAAAAAACGATCGACGTTCACTTAATGATTGTGGAACCCGAAAAATACGTTGCAGATTTTGCCAAGGCAGGCGCTGATATTATCTCTGTTCATGCCGAGCACAATGCATCGCCTCACTTGCACCGTACTCTGGGTCAAATTCGGGAATTGGGCAAAAAGGCAGGCGTTGTTCTCAATCCTTCCACGCCATTGGAGTTGATTGAGTATGTCTTAGATCTCTGCGATTTGGTGCTGATCATGAGCGTCAATCCTGGCTTTGGTGGACAAAGCTTTATCCCAGGTGTCATTCCAAAAATTCGCCAGCTGCGCGAAATGTGTGATGAGCGGGGTCTCGATCCTTGGATTGAGGTTGATGGGGGTTTGAAGGGCAATAATACTTGGCAGGTTTTAGAGGCAGGAGCCAATGCGATCGTGGCGGGTTCGGCGGTGTTTGGGGCAAACGACTACGCTGAGGCGATCGCGGGTATTCGCAACAGTAAGCGTCCTGAGCCTGAGTTAGCCAGAGTTTAGCCCTCAACGGGTCAGAATCTTAGCGATCTTATAAAAAGAGAAAGTAAAAGTGGGGGAATGGCTAACTGTTCTCCCACTTTTTGGCGTTGCTGGATGAAAGTCTGAATCTAAATCAAAGCCCCTTTCCTCCAGAGAGATTGGTTAGAGCTATCTCACTGCGTTGCTAACTTGACCTAACCCCTAGCCCCTTCCCTGCGAGGGTAGGAATCAGATTTTCACCCTGCCCTGTCAGTCAATGCCCTTTCGGTTTTAATTGACAGGGTGGTTTTATAGCTAACAGATTATTTAATCAAAAAACTTGTGAAATTGCTGATTTAAGTCGTACCATAACAGACAGTTTACGGTACCAGACTAGTGCGATCACGCAATTGTCCTATCTAAATGCACTGAGTCTAGTGGACACAAGCTACCGCAAATAAATAAGCCTCAGCAATATTCCCTGTCTTAAAAGTAAGGAGATTTTTGATATGTCAATCATGAAGCGATGCATTGCCGAATTCATCGGCACATTTTGGTTAGTCTTTGGGGGTTGTGGAAGTGCCGTCCTGGCAGCCGTTTTTACTGGAGATAACCAATATCCTTTAGGAATCGGTTTTGTTGGAGTCTCCCTGGCTTTTGGCTTAACTGTGCTGACTATGGCATATGCGATCGGGCATATTTCAGGATGTCATTTGAATCCTGCGGTTTCCTTTGGTCTTTGGGCAGCAAAACGATTTCCCGCTTCTGAATTGTTGCCTTATATCGCGGCGCAGGTGTTAGGAGCGATCGCCGCGGCAGGCACGCTCTATCTCATTGCTAGTGGCAAAGAAGGATTCGCATTGACAGGTTCTAACCCCTTAGCCACCAATGGCTTTGGCGCACATTCTCCTGGCGGCTACTCTCTCTTGTCTTGCTTCCTCATTGAAGTCTTACTCACCTTTGGATTCTTGCTCATCATCCTCGGTGCCACCGATCGCCGTGCGCCTCAAGGTCTTGCTCCAGTCGCCATTGGTTTAGCGCTAACCCTAATTCACTTAATTAGTATCCCCGTTACCAATACCTCGGTTAACCCGGCGCGCAGCACTGGCCCTGCCCTATTTGCAGGTGTAGAACTGTTTAGTCAAGTTTGGCTCTTTTGGTTGGCTCCCATTGTAGGCGCGCTAATTGCAGGCTTTGTTTATTCCTCAATTTTTGACGAGTCTCCCATGAGTGAAGCTGAAAGTTACCGTGAGCCTGTCTAACCCACTTACTACTAGATCTCAATGAGTCAGTCCAAGCTTCTTCAACAAGCTTCTTCAATTAGAAGCCCGACTCACCAGAATCTTTTGCAAGCGTCTCCAAGTTTCTGTGAAACTGGAGACGTTTTTTAGAGGGTGCTATCTGCCCGCAACTGAAGTCCTAGTTTGGGCTGATCGGTAACGATCGCCTCTACGCGCTCATTCTTCAAAAGTTTCTGCATCGTCTCAGCATCATTCACTGTCCAGACCCAAAACGGCATCTGTGCTGGAATAATTTTGCTTAGCACTAGTGAATCTACAATTTGCCAACTAGGTGCCACAAAGGCTACGCCCATTGCCTGAAGATACTGACCTAAAAATTCTTCTTCTGCTAGATCCAATAATGCTTGATGATCTATTAAAAATCCGATAGAAACTTTCAAAGAACTGCTCTCTTTAACGGCTCGAATGACACCTAGATAAAAAGATGTAATCACAAACTCATGCCCCGAAAGGTGACGCTGGAGTTGTTGTACCACTTCTGCTTCATACCCTGGTTCTTTAATCTCGACATCTAGCCCAATTCGCCCTTTACAGCAAGTGATCGCTTCTTCGAGGGTTGGCACATCCGAATCAAGGTAGTGAACTTCTGCGCATGTCAAAGCTTCAATGGGCTGCTGTTGAATCGCTGCATCGTGATGAATGATCAAAATGCCATCTTTGGTCGATCTGACATCCAGTTCAACTAGATCGGCTTGTAGGGCGATCGCTTCCTCGAAAGCAGCAATGGTATTTTCACGCGCAAGGCTTGAGCCACCCCGATGGGCAATCATTAGCGGGACTTTCATCGTCTTTCATCCAGTTTCATTTATTTTTGTCCAAGAGGGATAAAATAGGCTGAGCAAAAATTATAGATTGAGTGCGATCGCGTAAATCTAATCGCCCCAGCAAATTCCTAACATGATTTTTGCTCGTTCCTTCAGAAATATTGTCAGGGTGTCTGGCGTTCCAATCTTGAACCATGGCAACGGAATAACCCCATTAATCAAAGATTAGAGCAAGGCTATGAAATAGATACAAATGCTGCGATCGCTCATCTTTTAATAGGGATGCTTGGCATCCTAATGTGAATGTGGAGCAGGTACAGCATTAGACTAGGCAAAGTAGAAATTTATCAATGCCATGCCGTCCATTGTTCCTAAAACTCAAACAGTAAAACACTTTAGCCCCCTCCAAACCTGGTTCTGGTTGGGTATGGCTGGAGTGCTTTTTATTTCCCTTGCGCTGCGATTTTGGGGGCTGGAGCGTTTTAATGCTCTGGTTTTTGATGAGGTTTACTATGCCAAATTTGCTAGTAATTTTCTCAAGCGAGAAAACATTTTTACCGGACATCCTCCACTTAGCAGTTACATCATTGCCTTTGGCATTTGGGCAAGCGAGAAAATGCAGTGGGGTACTGTCAAAAATGAGTTGGCGGGCTTGCTGCTCTCTCCATTTAGCTATCGTTGGTTGAATGCATTAACGGGTGCCTTTATCCCGTTATGGGTAGGGGCGATCGCCTATCAACTGACTCACCGCCATCGGTTTGCTCTCCTGGCTGCCCTCTTCATCGCTGCCGACGGACTTTTCCTCGTCGAGTCGCGCTATGCCCTCAATAATATTTACCTAATTACCTTCGGGTTGTTGGGGCAACTCTGTTTTCTGCTGGCACTACGGGCTCAATCTTGGCAACGCTGGGGCTGGCTGGCTGTGTCGGGGGCAGGTTTTGGAGCGGCAACAGCGATTAAATGGAACGGGCTAGGCTTTTTGCTCGGTGCCTATGGAGTTTGGGCGATCGGTTGGATCTTGCATTGGTTCGGCTCATTTTGGAGAGCAAAGGAGAATGGCGATCGCCACGAGATTTCTAAAAAGGTTCGGTCTCTCGCCGACCCCTCTCCCTTAGAAAATCTCTCCCAAATTCATCTAGGACATGTCCTCATCAACTTCGCGTTGATCCCAGCCCTAATCTACTATATAAGCTGGATTCCCTACATTCAAATTGATCCTAGCACTGGGTTTTGGGATCTCCAGCGCCAGACCTTGGATTACCACGAACGAGTCGGCGGGCTGACTGCACACCCTTATTGCTCATATTGGTACACCTGGCCTCTCATGCTACGCCCGATCGCCTATTTTTATCAGATAGTCAAATCTCCCAGCACAGGTGCTCAGGTCATCTACGATGTTCATGCTATGGGTAACCCGTTTCTGTGGTGGCTGTCAACAGCAGCGATCGCGGTTTGTTTGGCGCTGATGGTGCAGCGATTTTGGCTAGGATTAATCGCATGGCAGAACGCTTCATCAAGCGCACTTAGAACTTTACCCCAGTTAGGCATAAGAGGTTGGGCAATCATTTATTTGCTCACCAACTGGGCAGCAAACTTGTTGCCTTGGGTGCGGGTCACTCGCTGCTTATTCCTGTACCACTACATGGAATCCTTGATTTTTGCGGTGTTGGCGATCGCTCTCCTCGTCGATCATTGGCTACAAAGCTCTCAAAGCTGGCGCAACATGACGGCAACAACAGTCATTTGTCTGATTCTGATCGCCTTCATTTTTTGGATGCCGCTTTACTTAGGGCTACCGCTCTCACCGATGGAAATTCAAATTCGTCGCTGGCTGACTTCATGGGTATGACCTAATTCTGTTTGGAAATCAGCTATCTTTTCAAAGACTGCCCGATAAACAGGCTCTCCTTTATCTAAAGTGAATTGCTCGCGCTCGGTGGGCACAGGGAAGGGATTAGTCGCAAGCCAGGTTAACTCTGTACGAACGAAAGCAGGATGGGCTTGAAAGCGATCGCACATATCAACCTCCACGTCCTCCACATCCGACTGAAGCATCACCCTTCCTCCTGGAACCAAATATTGTGCCAATATTTCCACCACTTGCGGCTGCACAACCCGCCGCTTCTGGTGTCGTTTTTTAAACCAAGGATCAGGGAATTGGATGGTGGTGCAATGGAGCGCACTAGGCGGTAAAGACTCTAGTAACGGCTGCAAAGAATTGTTGGCATTGCAAAAAAGAAAATGCAAATTAGTCAAGCCTAATTCTGCCCGCACTGCATTTGCCTGATTCACCAGCGTTTCCCGAATTTCTATTCCCAAAAAATTCCACTCTGGTTGCTGCTGTGCCATCACCAACATAAAGTTTCCCCGCGCACAGCCGATGTCTAAATGCAAGGGCTGCTGTTTGGCATAAACTTGAGTCCAATTTGGCGGAGCAACAGGCTGTTTATATTTCCCGCTTAAAGGATTAACGTGCTGACGAACCCGGACAATTGACAAGGGAATGACTCCTCAGGGATATCAAGTGAATCTTAAAAACGAATATTCTATACAAAGTGTACGGTAGAGGAAAAGGACGATCCCCAAATCCTGTTTTCGCCCTATGAACCTAAACTTCCGCTTTGCTATTATTAGCGATCTTCATGTTGCTCTTCCTCAAACCATTTGGGAACATCCTGAACGCTTTCACCTGGTTGAAGTCAGCATTCTGGCATTAGAATTTGTCCTGGCAAAACTCGAACAACTCAACCTCGACTTTCTGCTGATTCCGGGTGACCTGACGCAACACGGTGAACCGGAAAACCATCGTTGGCTAGCCGATCGCCTCTCAAAATTGCCCTATCCAGCCTACGTTATTCCTGGCAACCATGATCTAGTTGAACAATCTGCTACCGATCGCTCTATTGGAGCAGCAGAGTTTGCTGGATACTATCAAAAATTTGGTTATGCCGAAAACCGCCTCTACTATAGTCAAGCCCTTCTGCCAGGAGTACGGCTGATTGGATTAAACTCCATTTTTTTTGACGATCAAGGTAAACAAATTAGCATGGGTCGCATTGATGCTGAACAACTGGATTGGCTGCGAAAGACGCTAGCAGATACAGTTGGCGAAATGGTTTTAGTGATGATTCATCATAATGTCGTAGAACATTTGCCAGGACAGATGCTCAGTCCTATGGGAAGACGCTATATGCTACAAAACGCCTCTGAGTTGCTGGAGATTCTTCAGCAGTCAGGCGTGCAGCTTCTATTCACAGGGCATTTACATATCCAAGATATTGCTCAGCATCAGGGGATCTCTGAAGTTACGACGGGATCGCTCGTCAGCTATCCTCATCCGTACCGAATTTTGGAGCTTCGGCAAAATGAACAGGGCGATCGCCAACTTAAAGTTGAGTCGGGGCGGGTTACCCATCTGCCAGGCTGGGAGGATTTACAGCACTTTTCTAAAGAATGGATGGGCGATCGTTCTCAGCCCTTTATGACCAAGCTCCTCACCCAGCCACCGCTCAACCTTACGCCTGCCGCCGCCGCCAACCTAGTTCCAGATCTCAGATACTTTTGGGCAGCGATCGCCAATGGCGATTCCACCTTCAGCTTTCCTCAGTTTCCTGATCCCATCAATCAATATCTGGCTCGCTTTAGTGCGATCGATCAAGAGGGCAACCCTCGACTAATTGACAACTCCACTGTTATATTTCTATAGCTTGTTAGAATCGAGTCAACAGATCACAAACATAAATTGACAGCGATCGCCTAAAGTCAGTATAGTTATAGACTGTGAAAACCTAAGGTCACCCACGTAAAAGGCACAACTCGTCCCAGCCCATGCCAACAATTCAACAGCTTATCCACAGCGAACGCCAAAAAACCATCAAGAAAACCAAATCCCCTGCGCTGAAGAGTTGCCCCCAGCGTCGCGGTGTTTGCACACGCGTCTATACTACCACCCCTAAAAAGCCTAACTCAGCCCTCCGTAAAGTTGCACGGGTGCGCTTGACCTCTGGCTTTGAAGTTACTGCCTACATTCCAGGAATTGGGCATAACTTACAAGAACACTCCGTCGTCATGATTCGTGGCGGTCGGGTCAAAGATTTGCCGGGTGTTCGTTACCACATTATTCGTGGAACCCTTGATACCGCTGGAGTCAAAGATCGTAAGCAAGGTCGCTCCAAGTACGGTGCAAAACGTCCGAAAGCTGCTGCTGCCAAATAGCGTAGATAAGGCGCTCTCACCGCTTTATTCAAAAATTGGCTCCCTGCTTGCAACGCTACGGCTTAAGCCGTATGGGAAAGTAGGGACTTTATCTATGTAATCGTTCAAATGTCTGTTCTCAACTTCGATTGAGGCAGCGTAGCACTCAGTAGAAAATACTTTCAACGCCAAGGGTTAAATAATTATGTCTCGTCGTACTAAAGTTCAAAAACGTCCAATTATTCCTGATCCCGTACATAATAGCCGTCTCGTCACAATGATGGTGTCCCGCCTGATGAAAAGTGGCAAGAAGTCACTGGCGTTTCGCCTGATCTATGACTCTTTTGAAATCATCAAAGAGCGCACAGGTTCAGACCCTTTGGAAGTGTTTGAACGCGCCGTCAAAAATGCTACTCCCTTAGTTGAAGTCAAGGCTCGCCGTGTCGGTGGTGCAACCTATCAAGTTCCGATGGAAGTTCGTACCGATCGCGGCATTGCTCTGGCACTTCGTTGGTTGAGCCAGTTTTCGCGAGCACGCGCTGGGCGAACAATGGCAGGCAAACTAGCAAACGAATTCATGGATGCTGCTAATGAAACAGGCAGTGCCATTCGCAAACGTGAGGAAACTCATCGGATGGCAGAAGCAAACAAAGCATTTGCTCACTATCGCTACTAATTCTTAAAGTCTCCACCCTAGATTGGGGTCAAACGTATAAGATCGAGAAAGATGCGGCACTTTGCTGCATTGCTGAGTAAGGAGGTCACTGTGACACGCACTATCCCGATTGAACGGGTTCGGAATATTGGTATCGCTGCACATATTGATGCAGGCAAAACAACAACGACAGAAAGAATTCTGTTTTATTCCGGCGTGGTTCACAAAATTGGTGAAGTTCACGATGGTACTGCTGTAACGGATTGGATGGAGCAAGAGCGTGAGAGAGGGATCACGATCACGGCGGCTGCCATTACCACCAGTTGGAACGATCACCGCATCAATATTATCGATACTCCGGGACATGTAGACTTCACGATCGAAGTTGAACGTTCTATGCGTGTATTAGATGGTGTAATTGCTGTGTTCTGTTCGGTGGGTGGCGTTCAGCCTCAATCTGAAACTGTTTGGAGGCAAGCCGATCGCTACAGCGTACCCCGGATTGTTTTCGTTAATAAGATGGATCGCACGGGCGCAAACTTTTACAAGGTGTATGGACAAATTCGCGATCGCTTGCGCTCTAATGCAGTACCCATTCAGCTTCCTATTGGCAGCGAAGATACCTTTAAAGGCATCGTTGATCTAGTCAAGATGAAAGCTTACTTCTACAAAAACGACAGCGGCACTGATGTAGAAGAAACGGACATTCCTGCTGATATGGAAGATATTGCTCAGGAATATCGCCTAAAACTGATAGAATCGGTTGCTGAAACTGAAGATGCGCTCACTGAAAAGTATCTAGAAGGGATCGAACTCACTGAGGCAGAGATTCGACTAGGGCTGCGAACTGGCACGATCGCCGGAACCATTGTCCCCATGGTCTGCGGCTCTGCTTTTAAGAACAAAGGTGTTCAGCTGCTGCTAGATGCTGTGGTGGATTACTTACCTTCACCTATCGAAGTCAAGCCAATTCAAGGCATTCTTCCTGATGGCACGACTGCGACTCGTCACGCCGATGATCATGAGCCGACTTCTGCTTTAGCATTCAAAATCATGGCAGACCCCTATGGTCGCTTGACCTTTGTTCGGGTCTACTCTGGGGTTTTGACTAAGGGTAGCTACGTCTACAATGCTTCCAAAGACAAGAAAGAACGAATTTCGCGCTTAATTATCTTGAAAGCAGACGATCGCCAAGAAGTAGATGAGCTTAGAGCCGGAGACCTAGGTGCAGCACTGGGACTGAAGGACACCTTCACAGGTGACACCCTTTGCGACGATACTAACCCGATTATTTTAGAATCCTTGTTTGTTCCTGAGCCTGTCATTTCGGTAGCGGTCGAACCCAAAACTAAGCAGGACATGGAAAAACTCTCCAAGGCGCTTCAGTCTCTATCAGAGGAAGATCCAACCTTTCGGGTGCATGTTGACTCAGAGACCAATCAGACTGTGATTGCGGGTATGGGTGAACTGCACCTAGAGATCCTGGTGGATCGGATGAAGCGCGAGTTTAAGGTAGAAGCCAATGTTGGCGCACCTCAAGTGGCTTACCGCGAAACGGTTCGCAAATCTGTTCGGGCGGAAGGCAAATTTGTCCGTCAGAGCGGCGGTAAGGGACAGTATGGTCACGTCGTGATTGATCTAGAACCTGGGGAACCGGGAACAGGCTTCGTCTTTGTCTCTAAAATCGTAGGCGGTGTTGTTCCCAAAGAATACATCGGTCCTGCGGAACAAGGGATGAAGGAAGCTTGCGAATCTGGTATCCTAGCTGGTTATCCGGTGATCGATCTGAAAGCGACAATGGTAGATGGTTCGTTCCACGACGTTGATTCTTCAGAAATGGCGTTTAAGATTGCTGGCTCAATGGCCATCAAGCAAGCCGTAATGAAGGCATCACCTGTTCTATTGGAGCCTACTATGAAGGTTGAAGTTGAAGTTCCCGAAGACTTCATCGGCAACGTCATCGGTGACCTTAACTCCCGTCGGGGACATATCGAAGGTCAAGACACCGAGCAAGGCATTGCCAAGGTTACAACTAAAGTACCTTTGGCAGAAATGTTCGGATATGCTACTGATATCCGGTCTAAGACTCAGGGTCGGGGCATATTTACAATGGAATTCAGTGCTTATGAGGAAGTTCCTCGTAACGTGGCTGAAACCATCATCGCAAAGAACAAAGGGAACGCATAGTTCAGTAAATGAGGAACGGATAGACACATGGCACGCGCAAAGTTTGAACGGACAAAACCCCACGTTAACATCGGCACTATTGGTCACGTTGACCATGGTAAAACAACCCTGACAGCCGCTATCACGATGACCCTGGCTGCTCTGGGACAGGCTCAAGCTCGTAAATATGACGAGATTGATGCTGCTCCCGAAGAGAAAGCACGGGGTATTACGATCAATACTGCCCACGTGGAGTATGAGACTGAAAATCGTCACTACGCCCATGTGGACTGTCCTGGACACGCTGACTATGTGAAAAACATGATCACCGGGGCGGCTCAAATGGACGGCGCAATTTTAGTGGTTGCTGCAACTGATGGTGCTATGCCTCAGACCAAAGAACATATTCTGCTGGCAAAGCAGGTGGGTGTTCCTAGCATCGTCGTTTTCTTGAACAAAATTGATCAAGTGGATGACGAAGAATTACTGGAATTGGTTGAGCTAGAGCTGCGCGAGTTGCTCAGTGACTACGATTTCCCAGGTGACGACCTGCCCATCATTCGCGGTTCAGGTCTGATGGCACTAGAAGCCGCTGTCAAGAATCCTAAGTTGGTTAAGGGTGATAACGAGTGGACTGACAAAATCTACGACTTGATGGAAGCTGTAGATAGCTTTATTCCCACTCCTGAGCGGGATATCGATAAGCCCTTCCTGATGGCGATCGAGGATGTCTTCACGATTACAGGTCGAGGTACCGTAGCAACGGGTCGGATTGAGCGGGGCAAGATCAAGATCAACGAAGTGGTCGAAATCATCGGCATCAGAGATACGCGGGAAACTACCGTCACTGGAATTGAGATGTTTAAGAAGCAGCTCGAAGAAGGATTGGCAGGTGACAATGCGGGACTGTTGCTTCGCGGCATTAAGAAAGAAGACATTGAGCGTGGCATGGTGCTGGCTAAGAAAGGCTCGATCAAACCACACACTCAGTTTGAGGGTGAGGTGTATGTGCTTCAAGAAAAAGAAGGCGGACGTAAAACTCCTTTCTTCCCCGGTTATAAACCTCAGTTCTATGTCCGGACTACAGATGTAACAGGTTCTATCGTTTCATTTACCGCAGATGACGGTAGCGCGGCTGAAATGGTGATGCCTGGCGATCGCATCAAAATGACGGTGGAGTTGATCAACGCGATCGCCATTGAACAAGGGATGCGTTTCGCTATTCGGGAAGGCGGTCGTACCATTGGTGCGGGCGTTGTTTCCAAGATTCTCAAGTAGGCAATTCTAAACAATCATCAGCAGTTTAATCGGCTGCTGATGATTCGTTCTTTTCTGAACCTCGACAATTCAAATTCATCATTCAGTAACTCCAATGGCAGCTATCCAACAGCAAAAAATTCGTATCCGCCTCAAAGCTTTTGATCAACGCATCCTCGACACATCCTGCGAGAAGATTGTCGATACTGCTAATCGCACTAACGCTACAGCGATCGGACCTATTCCGCTTCCAACTCGTCGCCGAATTTACTGCGTGCTCCGTTCTCCTCACGTTGACAAAGACTCTCGTGAGCATTTCGAGACTCGCACTCACCGCCGCATTATCGACATTTATCAGCCTTCTTCTAAAACGATTGATGCGTTGATGAAACTAGATTTGCCCGCTGGTGTTGATATTGAAGTGAAGCTTTAAAGATCTTCTATTAGAATCTGCGATCGCAACGTCCAGACTCTTTCGATCGATACGTTAAACTTAAAAGAGTAGAGTGTCATTCATTGACATCTACTCTTTTTTAATACTCGATCGAAAATAAATCCTCAAAAAACATAGTTCTATCCTCCTTCAAGTCCTTTAAGCCGATCAGAGTTGCGATGACATTTTCTCAATCAGTTGCAGTCCGCGAACTTCCGTTATTCCCGCTTTCCGAGCTAGTTTTGTTCCCAGGTCGGCAGCTTCCTCTTCATATTTTCGAGTTTCGTTACCGAATTATGATGAATACCATTTTACAAAGCGATGGTCGCTTTGGCATCTTGATGGTTGATCCCACTGACGGTAAAGTGGCAAACGTGGGCTGCTGCGCCGAGGTAATTCAACATCAACGTCTACCCGACGATCGCCTTAAAGTGATGGCAGTTGGACAACAAAGATTCCGGGTTTTAGAGTATGTTCGAGATAAGCCTTACTACGTGGGCTTAGTCGAGTGGATTGAGGATTTGCCAACTGACCAAAACCTGCAATCGCTGGCTACCGAGGTCGATCAACTTCTTCATGATGTCGTTCGCCTTTCCGGTAAGCTGACTGGACAAGAAATTGAACTTCCCGACGACATTCCAACCCTACCTTTGGAGCTTTCGTACTGGGTTGCTGGTAATCTTCATGGGGTTGCCCATGAACAGCAAGCCCTTTTAGAAATGCAAGATACCGTTGCTCGGCTAGAGCGAGAAAGCGAAATTCTGACTTCTACTCGTAATCATTTGGCGGCACGCACGGCCTTGAAAGATGTGCTGAGCGATGACGATGACGATGATTTGGATTTCCTAGATCGATGAGCTAATTGGCGCAAGGTTATAGCTACCAAAGGTCTTGATGGTTTCCGTATAGCTCTGGAGTTCAACCAGCGCTGACTGAACTGAGGTATTTTGGAAGCTTGCTTCTAGGTCAATAAAAAAGAGATAGTCCCCGAGCGATCGCTTGGTGGGACGGGACTCAATGCGGCTGAGGTTGATTTCCCGTGTTGCAAAGATTTGGAGTGCTTTTACTAATGCCCCAGGTTGATTTGCCAATAGGCTGAAAGCTAAAGAACTGTGACTTCCTGCCAAAGAAGGCTCTAAGCTAAGAACCCAAAAACGAGTGCAATTATCGGGGCGATCGTTGATTCCTTGCGCCAACATCGGCAATCCATAAATTTGAGCCGCCCGTTGGGAAGAAATTGCCGCTGCCGTTGCGTCTTCAGCTAAATGTCTCAGCGCCTCAGTTGTGGAATTGGCGGGAACTTGTTGAGCGTTGGGCAAGAATTTTCCGAGCCATTCTTGGCATTGAGACAACGCCTGAGGGTGAGAGTAAACCATCTGAATTTCGTCAAGAGATGGAGCCACAGAGAGCAGAGCATGGGAGATCGGCAAAACTAGCGCCTGTTGAATTTGCAAGTTGTCTAGTTGCCAAAGTGTGTCTAGCGTAAAGGTGACTCCTCCCTCGATCGAGTTTTCGACCGGAACGACAGCGATATTGACTTGGCGATCGACAACGGCTTGCAGGGTTTGAGCAATGCTGAGATAGGGATGTAGGGTGATATCCGAGTGCGGTAAGGTTTTCATGTAATGAATGGCAGCGCTCTCGGCATACGTTCCAATAGGACCTAAATGGGCGATCGAGGTGGGCATAGTTTAGGTATATGAAGAGAGATGGCAAAAGTGTAACCCAAACAAAGACTCCCTAATCTTCGTTCAAAAAAGATTAGGGAGAAATAAAATAATTAGCTAAAGGCTTTAGACTGCAAAGTTTCTGGCTCCCAAGGTGCTTGCTGTCACACCTGTTAAAGTGGCAAGCGTGGTCAAACCAGAACCGGTAGAAACCTGCACCAGAGTGTCACTACCGGATTGGCTGAGTGTGACAAAGCTACTAAACGATCGCCCTGCACTGATCCGGTTCAGGTTGATAGAGTCTCGATTGGCGGCAAAATCTGTGATGGTATCGCCACCGTCTTGCAAACTACGGTACTCGAAAACATCTCTCCCGCGATTGCCAGTCAGGCGATCGGCACCTAGACCTCCCACAATTAAGTCATTGCTTAAGCCACCTGAAATGATGTCATCTCCGGCAAAACCAACTAACGTATCTCGACCCTGTCTCCCAGTGAGAATGTCGTTGCCGCCGCCGCCTTTAACAAAGTCGTCACCCTCACCGCCGTCTACGATATCATCGCCACTGCCGCCCCTAAGCCGATCGTTGCCCCGACCACCACTCATCACGTCGTTGCCAGCGCCGCCAATCAGCAAATCTCGACCCCGCCGACCTTTAAGGATGTCATCTCCTTCGCCGCCCTCCAGTCGATCGTTGCCTAAACCTCCATTCAGAACGTCACTAGCTGCACCACCCAACAGCCTATCATTGCCACTTCGTCCTCTGAGCGTGTCTCTGCCTGTCCCCCCTAAGATGCGATCGTTGCCTGCACCGCCGTCTAGCAAATCGTTGCAGCCGAAACCTCTAAGGCGATCGTTGCCATTTCTGCCAGAGATTGTATCTTCAATGCCATCGGCTCCATCCAGCTTATTGTTGCCATTGGTGCCATTGATGGGAGTTCCAGGAACACAAACCTCTTCTCTATCCGACGGCTCAGGCGACGAGCCAGCTGCAAATGATACCGTTCTCCGATCGCTGGTTGCACCCCGACTGTCGGTTGCCGTGTAGGTAAAATTGGTTCCCGAAAAGCCCGTTCCTGCCCTAAAGAATAGCTGTCCAATTTGCGTCGAGTTGAGGTTTTGTCCAGCAGCGACTGGAACGCCAGTCTGGGCTGGATCGCCTAAGAACAAAGTGCCTTGACTGACAGAAGGAATTGTTGTGATGGTATAAAAGCCAATACCATCAGGGTCGGTGGCGGTTAAGCCCGCGATCGCAACAGTGCCACCCGCAACTACAGCAGGAGGTGTAATGGTTGGGACAACAGGAGGGGTATTGCCAGCCTGTACCTCATTGTCGAAGTTAGTAACACTGATATCGGCAGGATCAAGGGCAGTATAAGCAGGATCGGTTGACGTAAAAGTAGTCGTAATAGTGTAAGGAATATTGCCATCTGCGATCGCATCATCCACCGGGATAAGCGAAAAGACTTGGGGCACATCCCAATTTGCAGATGTGAAGGTAAGGGCAGGCACTGAGACTGTCCCCTCAGTAGTATCTGTGCTAAGCAAGTTCAGGGTTACATTGCTGGTAGGGCGAGCGCCTAGCACGACGCTAACAGTCTGAGCAGTGCCACCTTCAAGGGTTGTAACACTCGAAACTCCCGTGACTGGATTAGTCGTTACCCCTGTCCCCGTAAAGCTGACTCCGGGCTTCAATGTTGTAATCTTGAGGTTACGGACTTCGTGAATGTTAGTGCTAGCTCCAGTAGAACTGGCAAATCCAGCTTTGAAGCTTGTCGGGACAACACCATTATTTACTCGCAAATCGTAATCAGGTAGCGTTTCTCCAGCGTCCGTAAAATCTCCATCGTTATTAAGGTCGACCTTAACGCTTAAAATTCCACCTGTTGCACCGATTATCGGGGTGATGTCAATCTGCGCCCTTTTTTGAGCCGCATCTCGGGTGGTAGCAGTTGCATTGTCAATGCCAGGAGACAACGTATTTGTTCCAATCAAATAGGGGTAACCTGTGCTTTCGCGTCCTCGAACTGCAACTGAGTCAATTTTTCGACCGCCAACAGCCTCTCCAATACGACCTTCGGTTGCGCTAGAAAAGTTGCCAAACTCGTCTAACCCAATGCCAACATAACCCCCTTCTATGCCAGCAATGGGCGCGAGAGTTGAAGGATCTATACTGTTGGCATATCCCAATGAGCCACCGTATCCCCCAGACGTAATGGGTCTTGTCTCGGCAGCATCGATCAGGAAAAAGCTAATGCCATCTGCACCCGCACTTCCGTTGTAGGCGAAGAAGTCAAAGGTGATTGATAGACCTTCAGTAGCAGAAAAAGGTTTGTCATAAAGCACAAACGTTGCCTGGTTATTGGCATTGCTGGTTAAGCGAAGCGCACCATTACCAACGATATCGGTTCCTCCTCCGGGCAAACCGCCTGGAGCAGAGGGGGCAACAGTCGTTCGTGCAGTTAAAAAAGGTTGGTTGGAGACAACGCCGCCGATCGTGCCTGTCTCGAATTTCCAGGTTTTTTCGGTTACATCAGCATTTCTAAACGTCTCTTCCAGCAGAACGCCTAGAACACAAGCATAGGCTTCTAGCGCTTCGGGTTGGAAAATAGGGAGTGTACAAATTTCTCCAATGGTAAACTCTAGTTCCCAATTGCCGCCTAGCGCCGCGCTGCCAGTTAGGTTGGTTGATGCAGCGATGTTAGCCTGAGTTAGCGCACTCAGTTTTTGTACAAATTGTTGACCAATGTCTCCAGCCGCAACTTTGCAACCATAGAGCAAGATGTTGGCATTGGAAGTAAATGCCTGTTGCCAATCTTGGATCTGGTCAGCATAAATATCTTCTAAAGTTTCTGAATTTAGTTGAGTGGAACCTAAGTACACTCTCCCAGAGCTTCCGTGGGAGAGAATATGAAGACTCTCAATATTATCTCGTGCTGTTAATGCTTTAGTGATTTGCTCAACACCATCTTGATCGCGATTAAGAACAATAACTTCTGCTTCAGAGCAGAGGTTTTCGACAAGATGCTTGTAATCATTAACAGTTGAATCAACCAGGACTAGAGTCAAGGGGCTTGTAGATGTCATAGGTGATTACCACTAGAGATGCAACCAGTAAATAAGAATACTGGATATCAAGATAATTTAATCAGTTGAGATAAAAACAATCAACAAATTTAGCGATGCTGATCAGAAAATTTTCTGCGTCAAGTACCTCAAGTAGTACTTATCAAAGGGTTTAATAAGATCTGGAGCGAGTTTTCGGTAATCCATAAATGGTGAGTTTAAGATGTTAAATGCTATGAAATCACTGAGGTTGAATGTAAAAAACCTGCCTCTTAAGTTGTGGTTTTCTATGGTTTGTATTGAAGTTGCAGAAGAACTTTGCTTCTCTCTCTCCGTACAAGCACGGTTTAAAGATTTCTTGAGACTTTTTCCTAGGACTTTATTGTTTGACTTATTTCCTTAAAGCAAAAGCCTCTAGGAAATTAATCTTCTAGAGGCTTTTGCTTTAGCAAGTTTACTGTGAACTGAGGTGTCTTTAAGCGACTACAAAGTTAGAGCAGGTTATAACGGAAGCGTTAATATTTTTGAGCGTGGCGATCGCTCCAAACACCGTTCCGGCTCCTGCCCCATCCAAGTCAACTCGCACTTCTGTGTTCGCGCCTACTTGCACCGTTTGAATATATTTGTGGTACTTTGCATCGGGCGTTGCTCCGGTAAATTCAGCACGAGCAAAAACTGAGCGGATATCAATGACATCTCGCTGAGTTTCAAAGCGCTTGATCAGATCGTTCCCTTCAGACGCTAAGCCACTAAAGACAAACATATCTTTGCCTCTGCCACCTTTGAGCATATCCTTCTTTGCCCCGCCGATCAGAATATCAGAACCATTGCCGCCCACCAGAAGATCTTTACCGCCACCGCCGATCAGCATGTCGTTGCCACCGCCGCCTTTGAGTTTGTCTTTACCTGCTCCACCCATTAAGATGTCGCGTCCGGTGCCGCCAATGATCATATCCTTGCCCTGACCGCCATCGAGGCGATCGCTACCGCCCCCGCCTGATAAACGGTCATTGCCATTCATTCCCTTAAATTCATCTTTGCCCTTACCACCGCTCAGGCTATTACTACCGCCACTGCCAGTCTTCTTAGTTCCTTTTTTGCCCTTAAGCGTAGGAACTGCCAAAGCTGTACCGAAGACGCACTCCTCTCCCAGTCTGAAGGAGCTAATTGCACCTGCGGCGATGCCGTTGCCTGCCAAATCCTTGATGTCGCTACGGTTCAACGTTAGCTTATAGTCACCTGCAATGGTAACTCCGGCAATGTTGGTCAATGCCCAAGTTTTACCACCGTCAGCAGTGGTGAGTTTTGCCCCTGATAAAGATACAGGTGTCTCAACGCCATCTGCACTTCGGGTCAGTTGGAGGTCAGAAACATCAAAGTTAGTGACAGGCTCGGTGAACTGAATTGCAACAGTATTAACGCCAGCCTGCGTGGGCGTAACAGCAAGAATCGCACCTGTGGGGGCAGTTTTGTCAATAGTTACAGCCTTCGTAGCGCCGCCTATGCCACCTGTACCACTGCCCCCGTTATCTATGCCTGAGTTGCCTTGTTTATCTCTAGCCGTGACCAGGATATCGAAGCCACCTTCGGCAAGAGGGGCGATCGTATTGTCGGGGATGAACCAGGTGCCATCGCCTTTGTTAGTAGCTTGATAAGTCACCCCGCCGATTTTGACCTCGACGACTGCGTTAGGGTCATCAATTTTTCCGGTTAAAGCCGGGGTGGTGTCGTTGGTTTGGAGCGGAGTAAAGGTGACTTTAGGGGGGAGCGCGTCAATGGTGACGGAGAGCGGTGATGAAGCAGGGCTAGTGTTACCTGCTGCGTCGATCGCCTTCACAGTAATGCTGTAGGTGTTATCTGCCAGCAGAGTTGCGGGAGTTAAGCTCCAATTTCCAGAGCCGTCAACTGGAACTTTGCCTAAGGATGTGGTTCCAGCAAACAGTTCTACCATCGTTGCATCCAACGGAGCAACACCATTAAAGGTAGGAGTATTATCGCTAGTCACGTTGTCTGTATTAGAAGCGCCTGTATCACTGCTATCTACTAAATTAGGGGCAGTAGCAGGAGCGGTAGGAGCAGTACTATCAATGGTGATATTGAGCGGTGCGGCGGCAGTTCCCAAGTTTCCTGCGCCATCTTTTTGCCTGGCAGTGAAAGGATGTACGCCATCTGCGATCGGAGAGACGGGAGTAAATGTCCAATTACCAGAGGCATCAGCAACGACTTCACCTAGCTCGGTCGTTCCGTCGAACACGACCACAGTGGTATTGGGGTCAGCTTTTCCGGTGATCGTAGGCGTGCTGTCTTGAGTCAGTTCGTCGGTGTTGGAGGCTCCAGTATCGCTAGCATCAACCAAGTCTAGGTTGAAAGGAGTTGCAGGAGGCGCGGTGATGGTCAAGGGCAAAGAGGTTGACACTGCTCCCGTATTACCTGCTGCATCGGTGGCTATTGCCGTAACAGAGTAAGTACCGACTAAGAGTGGGCTGCTAGGAGTAAATGTCCAAGCCCCTGAACCGTCGGTAGTTGTTGTTCCTAAAGAGGTTGTTCCATCAAACAGTTCAACCGTGCTGTTGGGTTCAGCGTTGCCTGTGATAGTAGGGGTATTGTCGCTAGTAATGTTATCAGTATTAGAAGTGCCGTCGTCACTTGCCTCAGTGAGGTCTAAACCTCCAGGTGCAGCAGGTGCAAGGGTGTCAATGGTTATAGTTAATGGACTGGAAGCTGCGCCCAAGTTGCCTGCCCCATCTTTGGCTTTGACTGTAATAGGATGGGCACCCTCGCTCAGGGGAGTACTGGGGGTGAATGACCAGTCGCCATTCCCATCGGTTGTGGCTGTGCCTATCAAGATGCCATTGTCGAAGAGAGAAACTTCGATACCTGGATCTGCTTTACCAACAATAGTCGGTGTGTTATTAGCAGTGAGGTCATCGCTGGTGGAAACGCCTGTATCGCTAGGTGTAACTAAGTCGAGGTTGAAGGGAACTGTGGGAGTTGCAACAATGGTGATGAGTAGCGATGTAGAGACAGGGCTAGCATTTCCGGCGGTGTCGGTGACAATAGCGGTGATAGGATGAGTGCCGGGAGCTAGGGATACGCTGGGGGTAAACGTCCAGAAACCGCTTCCATCTGATGTTGTGGTACCGAGCGATGTTCCATTATCAAATAGTTCAATCGTGCTGTTAGGGTCTGCTGTCCCGGTGATGGTAGGGGTAGTGTCACTGGTGATGTCATCGGTGCTGGAGGTGCCGTCGTCACTTAAGGCGATCAAGTCTAAGCTGCTAGGTGCACTAGGAGGATCTACGATGTCGATCGTGACTGAAAGAGGGCTAGAAGAAGGGCTGAGCTTGCCTGCCCCGTCTGTGGTTTTTATAGTAATGTCGTAGGTGCCATCGGCGATCGTGGTGGCGGTTAAAGTCCAGTTTCCAGATGCATCGGCAGTGGTGGTGCCTAGGAGAGTAGTACCTGCAAATACGCTGACAGTGACGTTGGGAGCAACAGTTCCAGCGAAGGTGGGGGTATTGTCACTAGTGATATTATCAGTGTCAAGAATTCCTGTATCGCTGGTTGCAAGTAAATCAGGAGTAGAAGGCTTAGAAAATGCAGCCAAAACACTGGCTAAAAAGCTTGAATCAGCAGCAAGGTTATAGGCATAGAAGAAAGTAGTCGATCCTCCAGCAGCAAGGCTATCAATTTTGTAAGACAGTGATACCGCTTGATCGGCTGTAGTTGAAGATGAAGTAGTAGCGGTGAAGCCAACTCCATTCCAACCATCTGAAGCATCTCGGTTGGAAAATCCGCCATAGGTGACACGGGCTTGTGGATCGATGGCAGCAAGAGATAGGGTGCTGCCGTCAGGCTGCGTTGCCGTAACTTGTGCTAGATCAGTAGAACCATTGGGTTGAGAGACGATTGTATTAGTTGTGTCAAAGCTACCGTTGATAGACTGGTTATTATCTGGATCGACGTTATGCATCCAGTAGATTGGAGTTGTAATGTTCGACCCTGATGTATTAGTCAGAGTTGTCTTCATAAGGATGAAAAGACCATCCTCTGCCACTGTAAAAGTCCGGTCTACTTTCACTCCAGCAACGCTACCAGACCAATTAATTTCAGCCGCAGGACTTCCTAGAACAGTGACTCCATTGGTGACACCAGTGATTGAACCCACAACTTCGGCAAGCGATCCGGAAGTATTATTGCTGTAAGTTGTACCCCCCACTTCTAGGGTGAATCCTTCTTCGGGATCGCCAGGAGTGAAGAAATCGCCATCAAAAGTTGCCCAGCCATCTTTTCCAGAATCGGCGATAAACCCCATTAGACCTGTACCTGACCGGGTGGGTTGCCAGCCTGTTGGTATGCCTGCTCCGCTGGCTCCAAAAGTGCCGTTGGCTCTTAGACCCACCTGGATAAAGCTGCCTCGAGCGTATGCCTCAGCGCCCACTTGAACAGATTCGATGACAAAGGTGTAAGCGTAGGTTTCTAGCAACTTTGTTGAGAAAGCCAGGGCTGGAGCAATTTCACCTGTTTTGAAGTCTAAGTTCCAGTTTCCGCCTTGGGTGGCACTCCCGACGAATGTAGTAGATGCTGCTATTTCTGCTCTCGTCAAATACTGAAACTTGGTGATGAATTCTTCGCCTGCATCTCCGGCAGCTACGTTACAACCGTAGAGAAGGAGTTGAGGTTGAGTAGTGTTAGCAAACCAAGACTGAAGCTTTTCGGTGTAAGTATTGAGGTTGCTGAGATTGAGTTGGGTATTGCCCAGGTGAAGACAACCGGGAGCGCCGTGGGAAATGATGTGGAGGGTGTTCGCCTTATGCCGCTGCTGTGCCTCGGTAATTTGTTGAATGCCATCCTGCTGAGAATCTAAAACCAACAGCGCTGCGCCATTTACGACGCTCTCAGCAAGCAATTGAAAATCTGCAACTCCTGAATCAATGACAACTAAGACTTCAGTAGCAGTGGGGGTGAAACGAGAAACGTCTGACATTATGTAGGCTCCGTAGGCGCTAGTTATGAGGAAATTAAGAATCAGGAAATAGAGGGAAGAGATGCCTGCCATTAGATTTATCAGCTAGAACCCAAAGTTCTAAACCTTGTGGCAGATGGTTAATGCATTGAAGACTCTACATAACTTGCCCAGGGCGATCGCATAAATCTCACTGATGAAATGAACTTCTGATGAGTCGTCAGTCTTGTTTTGGGTCTAAAAACTTTAACTACCCAAGTCGATCGCAAAGATTTCATTGATGAGATGATTTTCTAATGAAGTGCAAGTTTTATTTGGCTAAAACTTAATTACGATCGCCTAACTCAAACGACAACGATAGAATTTTTGCTATGGATAGATTGGGAGCGATCGCTTGAAACAATAGATATGATTGCCACAGATTTTTTACAAAAAAATGGATAGGTAAAACCCATCCATAGACTAATACTCATGGCTTGTTCTGTAAGTAAGACTTCACTGCATATTAGAATTAGTCCTCATCCATTTCTGAATCTACTTGCTTAAGACGAATATGTTTGCGACCCAAGGAAATTTCAAATTCATCTCCCGGTCTTAATTCCATTTGCTTCGTGTAAGCAGCCCCAATCAACAAATTGCCATTTGCTTGAACACTAATGCGGTAGCTAGCACTGCGCCCTCCTCGCCCATTGCCCGATTGCTTGCCATCCACTTCAATTTCTTTTGCTTCTAGAAGGGCATTGTAAAACTTCATCATGTTGACGCGTACCACATCATTTTTAGTGATGGTGTAGTAGCCGCATTCTTTTGCCTTTTCTTCTTTCGTGTGATGCTCCAGTTCTTTGACTTTATTGAGAAGCGTTTCTCCTGTCAAAGGCTCGTTCTTTTTTTTCCTACTCATTATTCTGCATCTCAATTAACTGCGACAACTTGATATAATGCTACGCTAGCTGATAGATGCAGCGACATTTTACCTTCAGCTTTATATCAGCTTGCTAAATTATATACCCCTGTTACACCACTTTATTCTCTGAGTTATGACTCTCTCTTTTAGGTTGTGATTAAGGCTCGATTGTATCGGTTCAATTAATACATCGGCGAGAAAAGTGCTGGGCTTAAATGCATTAGCAATTTGACAAGTTGGTAAAGTTAATAACTCAGATATCAATTCTTTGAAAATCTATGAAGCTAACCACCCGTGGACACTATAGTGTTAAAGCTCTGCTCGACTTGACTTTGCAGCCTAAGCACCAACCCACTTCGGTGAAAGCGATCGCCCAACGCCAAAATTTACCTGCTCCCTATTTAGAAAAGCTGCTGATTGAACTCCGGCGCGCCGGATTAGTCGAATCGGTGCGAGGTGCCCAAGGCGGCTATCAACTAGCGCGATCGCCAGCACAAATTTCTTTGGGTCAAATTTTAGAAGCCGTGGGTGAAACCGTCGACCCTCTGCCTAAACATACCTTAGAGGCAGAACAATCTGAAGATTGGGTGACCCTAACGCTGTGGCATCGGCTTCACCAGAAGGTAAAAGAGTCGTTATACAAAATAACCTTAGAAGACCTTTATTATGATGCGCGAAGTTGGAAGGCATCTCAGGGCGAATCGACCAATTTTGTTGTTTAAGTTGACAAGCATCCTGTCTATTCGTCACAATAATGAACTGGTTATTAAATTGCTCGGATCAGGTTTTTGTTAAACGTAGAGAGAATCTACTACCTGTACGGCGTCTTTAGAGGAATTTTCATGACTTACGCAATTATTGAGACGGGCGGCAAACAGATTCGGGTTGAACCCGGTCGCTTTTATGACATAGAGCGTCTTGCTGTTGAGGTGGATGACACAGTAACCATTGAGCATGTTCTATTTGTAGATTTTGATGGAGAAGCCTCGGTGGGTCAGCCCATTGTGGCTGGAGCAACGGTACAAGGAACGGTGTTGCGCCACTTCCGCGATCGCAAGATCATTGTCTACAAAATGCAGCCTAAAAAGAAGACCCGCAAAAAGCAAGGGCACCGTCAAGAATTAACTCGGCTAATGGTTAATTCCATCAATATGGATGGTAAATCTGCTACCGCTCCTGACAGAGTAGAGGCTCCTATTCCTGCTGCATCTATTGCAGAGTAGTGCGTTAAAGTAATTTAGAGAGAAAGGTAGAGGAAACTATGGCTCACAAGAAAGGTACAGGTAGTACTCGTAACGGTCGGGATTCAAATGCTCAACGCTTGGGCGTTAAGCGCTATGGTGGGCAAGCTGTAAGAGCGGGCAATATTCTGGTTCGTCAGCGGGGCACCAAAATCCATCCGGGGCCCAACGTGGGTCGGGGCAGCGATGATACGCTGTTTGCTCTCGTTGATGGAGTCGTTACTTTTGAAAGAAAAGGTAAAGGACGCAAGAGAATCTGTGTTTATCCTCCTGTAGCTGCTGTTGCTGTTGAGGCGGTTGCCGTTGAGGCGGTTGCTGCATAGGCGATCGCTAGAGCGTTGGCACTAGGTTGTTCAATCAAATTTCTAGGGGGGTTATAGTCGAAAGGCTGTAACCCTTTTAAGTTGAAGTGTTTTTAGGTTGAGCTATCGCTGACCAGTCGAAGGAATTTGTCTAAATCCGCAAAGGTGCCAGCGTAGGTGCTAGTGGGCGTGTCATAGCCTTTTAGGTTGACGGTATATTGCTTGAAAAGGCTAAATTCAGATTCTGCCAAATACTCGTAGGTGGTTTCGCCAAAGGCAATGTCTAAGCCGATTTGCTTTGTAGAAGATTCCAGACGAAATGCTGCGTTGACTGTATCGCCCAAAGCGGTGTAATCGGGGCGATCGCCCGATCCGGTATTGCCGACCATGGCGTAACCTGTATTCAACCCTGCCCCAATTCGTACCGGAGCAGGCAATGGATATTTTTCATGAAGCTGGCTTGTCATTTTATGGAGGGCATTTAGGGCATTAGCGATTCGCACCATTTCTTGATGCTCAACTGCCTTAGCGCCATGAATCCAGACTGCCATTACCGCATCGCCAATATATTTATCAACCCAGCTTCCGTACTCTCGAATAATTTCTCCAGCACAGCGAAACCAAGTCCCAATCACTTCTGATAGCACCTTTTCATCTAACTGCCGCGTCATACCAGTAAAATTGCGAATATCAACAACTAGCACTGAAATGTAGCGGCGGACATGCAGCGTAGCAGTAGCCGAAATTTCGGGCATCTCCATGCCCACTGGGGTGACAAACAACTGGGTGACATCAGGACAATAAAAATCTAGTTCGGTTTGCCCAAAAGTGAGATGATCGCCATTTTGAAGTGTGACAGGCACACTGACTCGTCTGCCATTGACAAATGACCCGTTCCGACTGCCCAAATCAATGAGGTAAAATTCTCCATTTTCCATGCGCTGAAACATGGCATGGTTGCGCGAAATCCAGCGATCGGGCAACACGAAGTTGTTGTCGTCTCCCCGTCCTACTGTCCAGCAGGTAGTTCCAACTAAAGACAGGTAACGATTACCTGAATCAGTTTGCAGTATTAAGTGAGGGATGGGTTGTACAGTCATCAGCAGCGAAAAGTCCTGATTTAATCAGGGTTCATCCTTACTTTTCCCGTTTCAACCCACAACTATCCGCTGAATGGGTTTAGGAAAGATTCAATCATAGCCCTATTCCCGCCTCTCATTTCGTTAAAAGCTAACTGCGACGAACCAGAACAATCCATCTACTAATAACGTACTCAAAACGGCACCCGCAAAGACCCAGTGGTGAAGTTGCTGAGAGCGGAGAGGAATGCAGCCAATGATAAGCAGCGTTGCAATGAGGGCGATCGCCCAACCCACGCCCGAGGGAGTTTGAATCTGTGCTACAGCACTTTGAAAAATCGGTTGTAGACTATCTTGTAAACTGTCAGGTTCAACCTGCATGACCTGCCGCCAAGAGGGCAGGAGGTTCATCAAATAAAAGTAGGCATCGGTGATGGCAGTGCCTAGCAATGAGCCAAGGTAGAACCAGTTGCCTACTTTGCCCCAACCTTTTGCTAAGCAAATTATGGTGAAAGGAAGGGCGATCGCTTCAATAGGCAAATGCCACAAAGGTTCCCAGCGCAGCCAACCCCAGTAAATTGAACCTGCTAACCAGGTCAAGCTAAATCCCAGCAGCAAATCCCCTGTTAAGTAAGTAGAAGGTCGATTCCTGAGGAAAAGACTGAGCCATAGCCAGCCTAGCGTGGCAATTAAGCTAAATTCAGGAACAATCCTGACTAAGGGAGCCTGAAAAAACACTGGAACCGAGACGAGGAAAGCCGCGGCTGCAAAAAACTGCCATTTTCGAGATACCCATTTCTCTAAAGATAAAAGGGAAGAAAACCTGTCGCCCAAGCTGGGAAACGGGTCTGGATAGTTTTTTGTAGAAGGGGGCGTATAGGAGGACAAGGTTTTCTGATAGATTAGTTTATTTTTCTTAACATATCACATTTATATCCCTAGGGGGGGGATACGTTTTTCTATCATAGTGACATTCTTCCGGTTGCGCAGATCATTCCAAGGTAAGATTAACGGGGTATTTTGCGGCGACAATAACTCCATCAAACTTTGTAGCTGACAACTAGGACTTACCGTGGAATTTTTTCAACGCTTGTTTCAGGCAGTGGTTTTAGGAATTGTGCAAGGCATTACAGAGTTCCTGCCTATTAGCAGCACTGCCCATCTTTTGATATTTACCAAAGCACTGGGTTGGACAGATGTAGGACAAAAGTATTTTGTAGACGCAATTCAGTTTGGAAGTGTGATTGCTGTCGTACTGTACTTCTGGGTTGACATCCGTCAAATTTTGCCAGGGGGATTGGCGGCGGCTCGCCAAAAAGACTGGAACCGGGAAGAGTGGAAGCTTCTAGTCGGGATTGCGGTGGGCACACTGCCTGCATTAATCATGGGGTTAGTGGTCAAAAAACTATTGCCGGAAGATGCTCTAGAAAATGTCTTGCTGATTGCGATCGCCTCTATTGTCATGGCGTTGCTTTTGGGCTTGGCGGAGCAGGTGGGCAGCCGGAAACGTGGGTTTGATTCGCTACAAATTCAGGATGGAATTCTGGTGGGGTTTGGGCAGATGTTGGCGATCGTTCCAGGGGTCTCTCGCTCGGGTTCTACTTTAACCACTGCTTTATTTTTGGGCTTAGAGCGCCAGACCGCTGCTCGGTTTTCTTTTTTGTTAGGAATCCCGACCCTGACGATCGCCACTCTCTACCAATCTGTTGAAGCCTTTAGCAATGTTGATACCTCTATTGCTCTGATAGTGGGGATTGTCTCAACGTTCATTTTCTCCTACCTGTCAATCGCCTTCCTACTAAGGTTTTTACAGCGCAATAGTAATTGGGTGTTTGTGTGGTATCGACTAGCCTTTGGGGTATCGCTGTTGGTGACGATCGCCAATGGAGCGCTGACATAGACCGAGGAGAGGCGAAGCTTTCGAGTCTTAATTTCTGGCACTGTTGCACAATCTACAGCCCGAATATTTCGCCCCTCACCCATAGCCTGCCAGAACTACGGGTTCACAAAATACTATGGGTTCACAATACTACGGGTTCACAATGTACTCAGATGAAATACTCTCTGCTTTCCCAGATGCTACAAGCGCCTGGTAAATTAAAGCTGCTACCTCAGCCCGAGTCGTGGGTTGATCAGGCTTAAGCTGATCTAAGGCAGGATAATTGACTACAATATTTGACTCAGCCGCAGTTCCGGCTGCTGGGACTGCCCATTCTGGAATCTGAGCCCTATCTTGAAACAACGTCAAAACAACTTCCGGCTGCTCGGGACGAGGCAATCCTAGACCATTGACCAACGAAAGCAAAACTTGAAGCCGAGAAACCTCTTTGTTGGGTTGAAAGCCACCATCGGGATAGCCTTTCAAAAAGCCCTGTTTCACTGCCCCATCAATAGCTGGAGTTGCCCAAAAGTTCGCGGGTATGTCGGTAAAGGCGATCGCGCCCTGACTCTCTGGTTGGTCAAACGCTTTTTGCACTAAAACTGCGTACTCGGCGCGAGTCACTGACTGTTCCGGACGAAAGGTGCCATCAGGAGAACCCACAGCAATTCCGCGTTTTGCCAACCCTTCTATAAATGGACGTGCCCAATAGTCAGGGGGTACATCTGGAAAACTGGTAACCGCCGCGATCGGGGTGGCAGGGCTAGCAGTAGGCGCTGGAGATGCAGGCGCAGCACCCGATGCAACAACACCAGCAGCAGGTACAACGGCAGGGAGAACAGCGCCAATAAAGTTGCCATTGTTAACGCGATTGGGTTGCGTTGGCGACACAGTGCCTGAAACATTTGGCTGGACTGAGGCATTTGATTGGACGGTTGCTGGAACATTTCCTTGAGCAACAGCAGAGGGTTTAGCAACTGGAATAGGTGCTTGAACCGTGGGCGAAACTATTGTAAAAGCAGATCCTTGAGGCGATAGTAACCCTTCAGCAGGTGAGGCAACCGTGGGATTTAATGATTCTCCTATCAGCGCCAACTCTTCAGGTTGACGAGTCAACCCCCAGAAGAGGATAGAGCCGATCGCCCCAAATGCGACCAAGATGGCAATCATTTCGTCAAAACCAAGGGGCTTTTTACGCGAGGGCTGAGTAGAAGCTTGATCAGGTTGTTCTGACATGATGACCATCCTGCAATGTGATTGTGGGTCTTGAATAATCTCGGCAGTCAAATTAAAGTGCCTAAATTATCCCATAGGTGTTAAAAAATCGGCGCTGCTGAATGCAATATGAAAATCATGTTCCCCTACCCTCGCAGGGAAGGGGCTAGGGGTTAGGTTTCGACAACACAGCGAGACAGACCTCTCCCTAAATCCCTCTCCTAAAGGAAAGGGACTTTGAAGGATTCATATTTTGATTCAGCAATGCCAAAAAATCATGTAGGGTCGGAAAACTTTGCTTTTAGGTTGATACAGGTTTATTATGGGTCAACCTGTGATCCCCACGGACAAGCAGCAGACCGGATGGCGGTGTAGGTTGTGCTGAAAATGAGCCTACTCAAGTCTTCCAAGTCAGCCGTCCAGCGTCAAGAGTTAAAATTGACATCTGTAGAAGGCTTTGCCACGTAGGGAGCGATCGCCTCATCCCTACTTTGTTTCAAGAGCTTTTGGCTATCAACATTGAAACCATGGATCAGCATTTCTCGCAATTTATGCAGTTGCAGAGTTGATATTTGATCTAACCTCTACTTTTCATCACCAACTCACCTTTAGGAATTAGCGGATCGCTTGCCAACTCTGCGGTAATTAACATCTGAGCAACATCTTTACTACAAACTGCCTCTGGAGCCGACCAACTGACGATCGCCCCAGCATTAAACTCGCCGCAATAGGTCGGCTTTGTTGCACTCGCCGCGATCGCCCATAAGCGATAAACTTGCCCTTGAGGCAACTGAGGTAAGTCATTCACAATCGTTATCTGATTTTTTGCCGGAACGACGACCAGGCTGCCAGAGGTTTGTTGAGTTCCTTCAAGGGCATAAAGCTGAGCATTGGGTTGTTTTAGCGCTGCCGTTAAAGCCGCATCATTTTTGGCTGCCTGTTGTAATTGCCCAATCATGGTTTGGTTTTGTTGCATTTGTTGGTGCAACCGATAGTTATCAACAGCAAGAGTAACCAGGAGAAGAGCAGCGATCGCCCCACCCACGTTTTTCCAAAGCACATTCTTTCTAGGTTTTTGAGAAGAAGGAAGCGATCGCTCCTCCCGAAAAATTCCTACAGGTTTTTTATCTGCCTGAGCTTGGCTCAAAATCGTAGTTCGTAAATGCGGCGGCGGTTCTGGTTCTGGCAAAGCATAAGGCATCAGCGCTAAGACCTCTTGAAAGTGGTCTACTTCTGAGGTGAGGTCAGGGTTTTCAGATAGCAGCCGTTGTAATAATTCAGCTTCCTCAGAGCTAAGGTCACCGAGGGCATATCCTGCCATCAGTTCTTGCCAATTTTCAGGAAGAGGAGAGTAGGTCATGGCACATCAGAAAGGGGAAAACGGGGGCTAGTAGGAGTAGCCATAGTGGAGGAATTTCAATGGGGCTTTTTTTAAACTTGATGCTGCAAGGTTTGACGCAACTTCAATAGTCCTTGACGAGAGCGAGTTTTAACCGTTCCTAAGGGAATATTAAGTCGCTTGGCAATCTCAGATTGACTCAATCCTTCGTAGTAGGCAATTTCTAGGATAAGTCGCTCTGATTCAGGTAGCTGTGACATAGCGTCTCTCACAAGCTGCGATCGCTCTCCCATGGAAGCTTGTTCTAATGGAGTAACAACCGTCTCGTTTTTAACAATGCCCTGCCACCGTTGAATAAATCGTAGCTTTGTACCACGCGATCGCAATTTGTCGATAGACCGGGAACGGGTCATCGTCGTTAAAAAACTACTTAGGGAACCCCGATTAGGGTTATAGGCATCTCGTCGCCAAAGCGTCAGAAAAACTTCTTGGGTGATATCTTCAGCCTCCTCCGAGTTGCCCAGGATTTTATAAGCCAGACCGTACACCAGCCTAGAATAACGATCATAAAGGCTGC
Organism: Timaviella obliquedivisa GSE-PSE-MK23-08B; assembly: GCA_019358855.1. NCBI lineage: Bacteria > Bacillati > Cyanobacteriota > Cyanophyceae > Oculatellales > Oculatellaceae > Timaviella > Timaviella obliquedivisa. The sequence goes on from JAHHII010000003.1 coordinate 486,333, forward strand.
CCAGAGCATTCACTTGTCCCTCTCCCAGTGCGATCAGGAGATCAAGGTCTGAGGGTGAATGAGTAGCTTTAATTGCAGACGAGTCTAAATCCATAGGTTTTAGAGAATAACGCTCAGACAGGACAGCATTTTTTGTGCTGCCCTACCTTATAAGCGACTTTATATAGTACGGGGACTTAGGCAAATTGGATGATTGAGCTATTTTCCGCGCTCGGCTTGCCGCATTTCTTCTACCATTTGGGGGTTGCGCCGCAGATAGGTGAAAAACAGCAGGATGGAGAAGCCAATAATTAGAGGGCCTGAAATTCCTCCTGCAACCGTATTGTAGATGCCATGGAGGGTAGCGGCGATCGCGATTCCCAGCGTTAAGATAATGCCCTGACGCGATCGATTGATGGCAGCCAAGCCCATAAAGTAGCCAACAATGCCCGCCAAAACAGCATGAAACAGCGGTAAGGAAACAAACCGAATGGTATTTGCCGCCACATAAGAGCCAAACCCTAAATTGCCAGCCGTCAAGCCAAACGCATAGCGGATCGAGTAAGCAGCGCCTTCGGCGATCGCAAACCCCAGTCCCGACATTGACCCATAAAAAGCTGCACTATGCGGATCGCTCAACTTTTGCTGACGTAACAGCAAAAAGTAGACAGGTAGCGCCTTACAAACTTCTTCTAAAAGCCCTACCCCAAAAATGCTTCCTAGCAACCGATGAACAAAACCCAGCTTAGAGACTTCATAAAGCTCAGTAAACGGTGGAATGCGTTGAAACACTAGCAAAATAGGAATGCCAATGAAAGCAGTAAACAGCAGACATTTCAGCGTATTGCTCCAAGAAAATTGGGGCGGCTGAATGAGGTGATGCAGCACTACTCCTAAAATTGAGGCGTAATAAATTCCTAGCAGCCAGGTTGTTTGCGTTAAAGTGGCTTTTTCTGAGACCAGGTTAACCACTAAGGGAAACAGCACAAAAAAAAGCAGCAGCCGGATATTGGGGCTTTGATAAAGTTCTGGGTTGAAAACGTCTTGGTAGGGCAGAAAAGAAGCCCAGTGAAACTGTCGCAACTTTTCCCATAAACCTCGCGCTGGCTTGAACGGAGCGATCGCCCCAAAACTTCTCTCCTTAGGCACCACCACCAGCGCAACTAAAGCATGAGTCACATGAGGCTTTTCAAACTGGGGCTGTTCTATCTGAAGTTCAGGTTGCAGATTTTCGAGCGCTGGAAGAATAAATTCCTGCGACCAGGTTGGAGCCGCCTCGCCAAGCTGCTGACTGTAGACTCTTACCAGTTTGACTGAAGGAATCCTGAGGCTAGTAATTTGCTTTTGAATAAATTGGACGAATGCGGGCTGTGATAACGGGCGGGAAGAACACAGCAAGATCTTGAGGCATTGATCTCGGAGCAGCAGTTTTGCATTGATTCCTCTAGGCTGTAGCTGGCGATTTAGAACCTGGGCGATCGCCCCCAGGTCGCCTTGTTGAGCTTTGACCAAATCCGACTGAACCATTCCCGCCATTTTCAGCAACCTAGCAAAAAAGCATCTTTTAGATTACTTAGAATAGCCTGGATCGCACAGCAGAACCGAAAACAGAGCTTAAGAATGGCACATCTATACTTTAAGGCAACACGTTAATTTGTCCCCCCACCCAAAGCCTTCCTGGCTCTAGTCGAAGTTCCTGAAGCTCCACATCAGTTCCTAGCTCCACTTCATAATCCTCCATTTCTGCGAATGAAGTTTCCCCAGCAATACAAGCCCAAAGGTGTGGCTGTTCCAACTTCAATTGGTTTCCAGAGACAAGGCGCAGTCGTGTCCGCAGCGTTGTAGAAACGGATGGAGTCGATCGCCAATTTAGCTTGAGTGTGACTTGATCGTGGTCAATCATCGCCTGAGCCTCTTGCAATGCTAAAGGAGCTTTCATGGCTTGCGCAAGATTTTCAGGCAGCAAACAGGAAAATTCTTTCAGCCAAATGGAAAAGAAGTCTGCTAAAGAATTTGCTAGTAAAGGCGATTGAAGCGAAGCATTCAGATCAGTTTCATTCCACCACAATCTGCCGCGAATGGGCACAACGTTCAATAACCGCAAGGGTTTCCCCTTTAAAACTTGTCCTAAGTTAATGCGAATGGCTTCTCCTGTTAACTCTATCTGGCTGAGATAAAACCCTTTGTAAACCGCTTGATGAGCCCCGATCGCCACTTTAGGAATGTAGCCCGCTAAGATTTGACGATCGCTCCCTTCAATTTGAAACTCTAGTGCTTCCACCGATTCAACCTGCGAGCGTAACCAAAGACCTACGGCTGGGGAAAGCACTTTACTAATCAGAGAAATTGAGGGGCGATCGGGCGGGGAAGACATGCAAAATAGAGAAAATATGAACTGCTGCCTATGGTAAGGCGGATAGAGAGCAGAAAAAATTGATGTCACAATTTCCTGACATAACCTATGTATGGATCGATCCCAAACTTCATTAAATGTTATGAATCCTTAACACAACGATCCCCACTTTGGTTGAAAATCCGTCCATCCTTGTGAAATCAAGTCTCCTAGCCTCTTGCGTCTTTAGGCAACTTTCTGCATGATGATAGACAAAAGCGATCCCCAAGTTTTCAAAGGAAATCTGCTCAACCTGTATTTTTGTGCTTCAGCATAGAGACGCAGCAGTGCAAAGGTTCAGGGCGATCGAAACTCGTTCACTCAGTAGGGCTTCAAAACCAGTTACCAGACCAGTTACCAGTTAACTGTCTTCGTTATTAAATTAAGTTCTTTGCACCCAAAACTCTAAAAGGATGTCTGAGAAGTATCAAAGATTCTTACATTCGCCCCCTAACCCCCCATTTTGGGGCAGGGACTTCCGAGCCACTCCTTCTTCAAAGTCCCCCAAAATGGGGGATTTAGGGGGCGGATTGGATAGCAACTTAGACTTCTCAGACAACCTCTAAGAATTTACTGACTAGTGTTAGCAAAAATCTTCAGCTTGATGCGTTGGCATTAATCTGAGCGTCTTGATGCCACATCCGGAGGTTAATCTCATGTCCATAGAACGTCCCCCCTTAGAAGAAATGACCCTTCGGCAACTTCGTCGAGTTGCCAGTGAATATGGTGTTTCTCGTTACAGTCGAATGCGTAAAGATCAATTGCTGACCTCGATTCAGGAAGCTCAGCGTCATCGGCTCCTCAGTTTATCTCGTCCTATAGGGGCTCAAACAGAAGTGGAAGAAGTAAAGTTTGATGTTGGTCAGTCCGATCGCGCTGAGGTTTCCCTAACCGCAGTAGATGAAGGTTTGGCAGAGTTGCCCCAAGGGTATGACGAGAGCCGCATTATTCTGATGCCCCGTGATTCTCAGTGGGCGTACACCTACTGGGATATCTCTAATGACCAAAAGCAGGAACTGCGTCACCAAGGAGGTTTGCGTTTAGCGCTACGATTCTACGATGTAACTAATATTGATATCGCCAGCCAAAAGCCCCACAGTCTTCAGCAGTACGAGTGCGACGAGATATCACGGGAATGGTACTTACCCGTTCCAGTCAGCGATCGGGAGTACATGGTCGAAATTGGCTACCTCACGGGCGATGGTCGTTGGCTGCTTTTGGCTCGTTCTGCTCCTGCGCGCATTCCTCCTGTTTATCCCTCTGACTGGACTGACGACCAATTCATTGCCGTTTCTTGGGATGAAGACTTGCGTAGCAAGACCTTCTTACAACTAGCTAATCCTGCAACAACTAAGCGCCGCGAAAGTAGCCCCCCTGCTTACCAAGAAGCGTTCACGATCGCCGAATCCGCTGAGGAGCAGCGCGTAGCGGGTTCTGTCTTTAGTTCTGTGCACCAGGTGCCTGAACAAGCGGTTAGCTCCTATGTTTTCCCTTCAGGCGCAGGCTGGGCAAGTGCAATTCCTACCACATCTGGGATTGGCATGTCCGGGTCGGGTCTTATGACAGCAGGTGCGGTAAGCACAATGTCGGGGATTGGGATGTCTGGAATCGGCATGTCGGGGGTCGGCATGTCGGAAATGACAATGTCGGGAGTGGGGATGTCGGGAGTGGGGATGTCGGGAGTGGGGATGTCGGGAGTAGGCTTCTCTGCTTCTTCAATACGTCCTCGCCAGTTTTGGTTAGTAGCCGATGCTGAACTAATTGTCTATGGTGCAACAGAGCCTGATGCTGTCGTTACAATTGGGGGTCGTCCGGTTCAACTCAATTCAGATGGAACGTTTCGCTTCCAAATGTCTTTCCAAGACGGGGTTATTGATTTCCCCATCTTCGCGATCGCAGCAGATGGGGAACAAAGTCGGGCAGTTCACTTAAAGTTTGAGCGTGAAACCCCTGAGCGTCAAACGAATACAAAGGAAGAAGCGATTCCTGAGTGGGTAATGAGCTAAAACTTAGGTATTGAGCAAAAGCCCCGAAATTCTTCAAGAGCTTCGGGGCTTTTGTTTAGACAGGAGTTGCTGTGCGGTTGTTGTAGAGGCTCATTGCTTTGGGAATACCTTGCTTAAGGCTCATTTCTACAGCCCCTCCAATCAGGTTAAGAACTTCGGGTAAAAGGCGTTCTTCGCTAGATGAGAAACGCCCCAAGACATGAGAAATAACTTGCTTGTCAGGCTCTCCATCTTTAGGAGCACCAATGCCAATGCGGAGGCGGGGAAAGTTCTGGCTTCCAAGGTGGGCGATCGCCGACTTCATGCCATTATGACCTCCCGCCGAACCAGATTGACGTAGCCGAATTTTACCTAGCGGCAAATCCATGTCGTCATAAATCACCAACACTGCCTCAGCAGGCAATTTATACCAATCCATGACTGCCCGAATGGACTGCCCAGACAGATTCATAAATGTAGTGGGCTTCAGCAAGCGCATCTTACCCGACACTGCTCGACCTTCCCCAAAAATTCCTTGAAACTTACGATTTTCTGCCAGATTGATCTGCCAGGTACGTGCTAGAGCATCGATCGCCACAAAGCCAACATTGTGGCGAGTTTGGTCGTACTTGCTGCCAGGATTTCCCAATCCCACAATCAACTGAGGAACCACGACAGGAGTATTGCTTTCGGTCATAGCTTTGGTAGACAGAACCTAACTCTGCTGCGGTTGATTAACTGGCTCTGCGTTTTCAGGAGCTACGCCTAGAGCTTCTTGGGTGGCTTCCTCATTAGCTTTCTCACTGACTTCTTCAATCACTTCAGCAGATTCAGCAGAGGTTGCCGCCTCAGAAAGCACCTTTGGCTCTAGGGTTGCTTTCATAGGCTCGTTAATCGTTCTCTCAATCTGTTCTGCTTCTCGCTTAAACTCACTCTCAAATTCTTTGGAAGCATCTTGAAAGCTGCGAACGGTTTTTCCGAGGCTACGTCCAATTTCTGGCAGCTTTTTGGGCCCAAAGACCAGCAGGGCTAAGACCATAATCAAAGCCATTTCGGGTAAGCCAATGCCAAAGACATTCATCTCAACTTCCTCTTGCAATACATGCTAATCACTACTAACACAAAAAGCCCCGGACATGCCGGGGACGTTTAAGCAAAGTCGATTTAATTTTGGCAAAGCTCAATACAGCAAAGCTAAAAGTATAGCTAAAGCTAATAGAACTCTACCAATCGACCTTGACGTTCTCCAAAATCAAGGAGGAATTATAGATCTGCAAGATAATTAACAAGAAGACCAAAAACAATCCCATGAAAACGCCCATTACTGGAGTGGTTCCCCAACCGGGGGAAACTTTTCCATACTCAGCATTGAGGGGCTTGAGGATATCTCCTAACCGAGTCCGCTGTGCCATGAGTGCCCTTTTATAATTCTGATAGGTTTTAACAATCCGTCATATTATAAGAATACTACTATTGAGAATACTTCAACATATGGAGACTGCAACAGTTATTAGCATTACTATCGGGGCGTTCCTGGTGGGCATCACGGGCTTATCGGTCTATACTGCTTTTGGACCACCCTCCAAAAGCTTGGATGATCCGTTTGAGGATCATGAAGACTAGTCTGGGCTAAGGTTTGAACGCTTTATCTTTATTGCAAACAAAAGCGATCGCCTTCTGTAGAGAGCGATCGCTTTTCAGTCAGATAAATTCAAATCTAGCTCTTAGTCACGAGCTACGCTTGCTCAGCGCCTGCTGCTTGACGACGGCGACGCAGCAACACACCCACTACACCCATACCAACCAGACCCAAAGTAACAGTAGGCTCAGGCACAGGCTTGATCAAGTTCTCAACGTTGCCTTTGCCAATATCTAAGACAAAAACAGCATCGTTGAAGTCGCGGTCAGACTGTTGATTGTTACCGCCTTTAGCGCCTTTCTCGCCCCACAGGTCTTCAAAACCTAGCATGATGTAGTTTTCATAAGCATAGGCAACGACATGCTGAAGACCATCACCGTTAGACTCGGTCTTAGTTCCAAAGATATTTTGACCGCCACTTTTGCCGTTAGACCTTAGCCAGAAGTCGAGCTGAGTACCAGCCGCGATGTTGCCCATATTAACACCATCACCCTTCTTGAGAGGCCCATCGCTGTTAGACAGAATAGATTCAGTTGAGGCAATATCGTTAAAGAGCAAGTTGGAAGTTTTTTGTCCCGTTGCAGAAGTTGCTTCGTAAGCGAGTTGGTTTCTAAAACCAGCGCCTTCATTGATGAAGTAAGCAGAAACGTTATGAGCATATTTCAGGAGAAGCTTGCTGGGATCAAGCATGACTTGATGCGCACCAGTTAGTTCTAGTCTCTCCTTCTGAACATAGGACTGGAAAGGAACATCATTAAACCCAGTTTGAGACTTGCTGTAGATGGTGGGCTGTGTCCAAGAGTTATTCCAAGAAAAAGCCGATGCAGGAGCTACAGTTGCGACCATGCCAACAACGGTAGCAGTAGCGGTTAGTAAGCCAGTCAAAAGTGCAGTTTTCATAGGTCAGGTTAATCAGGATCAATTCAGGACAATGGAGTACACATCAAACCACGGAGAGCCGTATGTGTCTTCTTACACTTTGTAACAAGCCAGTTTGCTGATTGGCTGTTTTTTAAGTAAGCCTTGTTTTGTTCTTCAAAAAGCACTGAAATACTGAGTTTTTGGCTTTTTGTACGATCAGTAAAAACCTAGAACATCGGGAGGTTTATTTTTTTGAATACTGAGAAAGTTTGTGTGAAAAAGACGGGCAGAGAACGGAAATGCGATCGCTCCTTGCCCATCTTAAGTAATTAGCCTGAGATGCTGATGTTTCTGGCTATGGAGTTGTGGGAGCTTGAGGAATTATGAGGGGTGGTTGAGGAGTTGTGGGAGCTTGAGGAATGGTAGGATTCTGAGGAACCGGGGGTAGTTGAGGAATCGTAGAAGGTTGAGGAATGGTAGGATTCTGAGGAATCGGGGGAGCTTGAGGAGTGGTAGAAGATTGAACCCTGACGCAGTTGAGCATTCTTAGAGTCGCTGCTGCTGCATAGTTGCGCTGGGCGGCACTGTCAGGGACAAAGTTGTTGCCTTGTTCGTTGAAGGGCGATGCCACCCCGCAGTAGGTGGACATTTGCTCAATTAACGCCCTAGCCCAGTGCGCATTGGTGTCGGCAAAGTTTTGAGCGGGACGATCGCCTTGAAGTTCTCCCGTTTGACCTTGTAAGATTTTGGCGTACTCTGCGGCTCGGCGCATGACTGCCATGAGTTCTGCCCGCGTAACCGGTTGAGAGGGGCGGAAACTGCCATCTTGGTAGCCAGTGACGATGTTATTAGCTTTGGCAAATTGAATTTTGGCTGCACTCCAACGAATCGAGGTGACATCGTTGTAGGGGTTGCCTGTTGCAGGAATGATATTGAGATCGATGTTAGGTAGGCTATCGAGTGCGCCTAATACCATTGAAACAAGCTGTTCGCGCGTGAGCGCAGCTAGAGGGCGAAAAGTATTATCTTCGGAGAAACCCGAGATAAAGCCAATATCGACGGCTTGATTAATTTCTTCAAGGTAGATGTCATTAAAAGTGTCGTTAAAACGGCTAACTGGCGCTTCGCTGAGGTCTGCATTGGGATCAATGGGGGCGATGCTGTCGCTAGTGATATAGACATGACCCAGAGTTCGATCGCCCAGAGTCCGTTTTGTAAAACGCCAGCCTTCATTGAGAGTAATCTTGGCAAAATCTGTGGTTATGCCACCCGTACGACCAATGAGCAGTTCTTCACTACTGCGATCGCGCGGTGCCCCCACTAGAACTAAGTCTCCTGCTCGGCGCAGAACGCGCAGACTGTAGCGGAGGTCGAGGTCTTCTCCAGCCATACGGACTGAGTAGCCATTGCCATCGGTGCTGCGACCACAAATGCCTGTGAAGTCAAACTGGAGCAGTAAAGGACTAATGAGAGTGGGAGCAAAGCCCGATTCTAACCAGCAGGGACGAGCATCAGTTATTTGTTCGACCACGAGGAGTTGGTGGGCTTCGCCGTTTCGGTAGGGAGAGGCGATCGCAATAAATCTGCTTTGATCAACTTCTTGTTGACCAAATTGACTGACAGCATTACTAGGAAGGATGGCAACTGTGCTGGCTGTCAGAGCGGCGAGGGTTACAACCCAACGAATGGTCGGCTTCATAGTCTAGTTCTCAAGGATAATTCTGAAATAAATTCTGTCATGAAATAGAAAGCTGGAGAGAGTCAACCTATCTCTATGCCTTAGTTTGCTAAAAGTAACGGATTCCTACCACCCAACTTTATTAATAATCATTGAGAAGCTCGACAACAAGACTAAGGTTTTTAGTGCCCTAGAGTACATTAGTTTTTCTGTCTCTTCGCCTGTATATGGAAGGCTTTAGGCAGTGTCGCAGCCTGTAGTAGTTGAAGGGGTAGCAACAGAAAAAAATTATGAATGGCAGTAGATTAATGACTTCTCCATAATATTGCTGAGAACTAGGTAATGAATGAGACAGTGAATAATTTTTAAAGATGCAGATCAAAGACGAACTCAGTTAGCAATCGTTTTGAATAGTCTTAGAATGCACTCTTAGGGGTGTGGTATGGAATAGTGCGTTTAAGAATGATTCCTTTGCAGAATGATACGTAGAAAAAATCATGAGTAAACTCGTTGTGATCTGCATTGATGATGAGCCTGCAATTTTAGAGAGCTTGAAAGCTGAACTAAGGGGAGTTTTGGGAGACAACTGTTTGATTGAAACGACAGCAGGTAGCGTAGAAGCAGTAGAGCTTTGGGCATGGCAGCGAGGTGAATGTGAAGTGGCGCTAGTGCTTGCCGACTACATTATGCCAGATGTTCAGAGGGCTGAGTTATTTAAGCACATTCATCTGCGACCCCTTGCGGGTAACTCGAAGAGATCGCCACACACCCTCAGAATTATACTGACTGAGCAAACTGACATAGCAGCATTAGGCAACGCCATTCATCACACTAAGCTTCATCGCTACATTGCTCAACATTGGAATTCTGAAGATTTAAAGTTCACGGTTCTAGAATCAATTCGTAACTATTTGCAAGACCGAAAGCTAGAATCTCAAAACGCCAAGCTGAAAGCAACCAATCAGGCCTTAGAAGAAACGGTCAAGCATTTGCGACAACTAGAGATGGAGTTGCAACAGTCTGAGGCAAAGCTGAATGTTCAACTCCAGACTGCTTATGACTCGGAAGCCACGCTCAAGCAAATTACTGAAAAGGTACGAGACTCTTTAGACGAAAATCAGATTCTTCAGGGGGCGGTTGAGGCACTGGCGCAGGCGTTAAAGGTAGGGTGCTGCAATGCAGCATTATTTGATTTGGGGCAGAAAACCTCAACGATTCGCTACGAGTTTGCCACGTCAATTCCGCCTTCTCAAGGGCGGGTTTCACAAATGGCTGATTTTCCTGAAATTTATGATCAGCTTTTGCAAGGAATGTATTTTCAGTTTTGTTCTTTATTGCCTCACCCGTTGCGAGGACAAGTTTCAATGTTGGTTTGCCCTATTTCTGATGATAAGGGCGTTTTGGGTGACCTTTGGTTAGTAAATCAAGTCGGTGAAGGATTTAATGAGCGGGAAATTAATTTAGTGCAACATGTGGCGACTCAGTGTGCGATCGCCCTCCGTCAGGCGCTGCTGTTTCAACAATCTCAGGCGCAAGTGGCTGAGTTAGAACGTTTGAGCCGTCTTAAAGACGACTTTTTAAGCACGGTTTCCCATGAGCTGCGATCGCCACTTTCTAATATTAAAATGGCAATCCAAATGTTGGAATTATCTTTAGAAAAAGAGCCTCCCTCTTTAAATCATGAAAACTTTAACCTATCTACCTCTCAGTCAACGTTTAACGTGCGCACCTTTACTAATAGGACGCGTTATCTACAAATTTTGAAAGACGAGTGTCAAAGAGAAATTAGCCTTGTTAATGATTTGCTCGATTTAGCTCGATTAGATGCGGGCACTGAAGCCCTAAACCCAATCACCATTGATTTGACTCCTTGGCTCACCCGAATCTCACAGCCTTATTATGAGCGGGCGATCGCGCAACAGCAGCAATTAGAAATTTTAGTAAATAAGAAAAACTCTGTTTTGACAACTGATATCTCCTACTTAGAACGCATTGTTGGAGAATTGCTAAATAATGCCTGCAAATACACGCCTGCCGAAGGATTAATTACGGTTGAGGTGCTGGAAGAGGGAAAGGGGCAAACCATCCGGGTCATCAATTCTGGGGTAGAAATCTCAAGCAACGAGCGCGATCGCATCTTCGACAAGTTTTACCGTGTACCCAAAAATGATCCTTGGAAACACGGTGGGACAGGGCTAGGACTCGCCTTAGTGAAAAGACTTACAGAGCGAATCAACGCAACTATTGAGGTCGAGAGCGCCAACAATCAAACCATTTTTACTGTAAGATTTGCGTAATCAAAAGCTAAGACAAGAAATCAGGCGAATGTACGGTCGTAGTGAACGCAGCAAAGCTTATAAGCTTGACTTTTCTTCTATTTCACAATCTCTGGCACAAGGCGAGGCTCAACGAGTGTCTTACGTAGACTTTGTCATTGGGGTAACAGTTTTTGATTTAAGCGGCTTACCCAAAGAATATTTTGTGACGGTTGAGAGCAATGACATCGGCTGGATACAAACAATTTTTCAGGGGTTAGGGCTGCAAGCATTGCTAACGTCTTGCCTCCAGTTAGGGACAGCACAGCACACTATTATTCATAGCAAAGAGTATCGGGCGGTAGTGGTTAAGCAGCGGGTGCGCTACGTGGCATTCTTGCTCTGCTACACCAATGCCGGAATTTCAGAAGAATTTATCCGTTGGGCGCAAACCTTTGAACCCAACCAACTTCGTACTCACGATCGCTTTAGTTCGGTGTAGGATATGAATGTCAAGTTTTGTAAAGGAAATCATGACTCAAGCTCCTTCTACTGTTCCTAAGATGACCGAACCCAAGTTTGGTTTCAATGCCTACGCTGAACGTTTGAATGGACGTGCTGCAATGATTGGGTTTGTCAGCACATTAGCAATTGAATATTTCACTGGACAAGGTTTATTAAGCTGGCTAGGTCTTCAGTAATTCTTACCGCGCTGGGATCTTTGCTAAAGTCTCTGAATCCTGGCGCGGAAACTCTCTATCTTTCTAGATCAAGAATCGAACTAACACATAGATCGCTGCCGTAATTAGCTGCATAATCATGACGGGCAAGCCATAGTGCAGAAAAGTTTTGAACGAAATGCGGCGATCGTGTTGCTCAGCAATTCCGGCAGCAACGATGTTAGAAGATGCACCTACTAACGTGCCGTTACCGCCTAGCGTTGCGCCAAACATCATGGCGTAAAACAGGGGTAAAACTTCTGGGGGATATTGCCCATCAAATCCTTTTTCTAAAACTTCTGCGCCAACTAGTCCAACGCTGACCAAGTATTGCTTGAGCAAGGGAACCATTGCTACTACTAGCGGGATGTTAGGGATAACGCTTGAAAGAATGCCTACGAAGAATAAAAGTGCCATTGAGCCAAGTAGAATATTTTGACCGAGGGCGATCGCCAAAACACCTGACATTTGCGCAATGATGCCTGTTTTGTTGAGTCCGCCAATGAGAACAAAAATACACATGAAAAACAGTAACGTGCTCCAATCGACATCTCGCAAAATATGATTCACGGTGTCGATTTTACTGTGATGTGCCAGTAAGAGCGCCAATGCTGCGCCCATCAGTGCGACCGCAGCGGGAGAGACAGGCACAGGCAATGACTCGCCCACCACAAAAAAGGTAAGGACAAAAGCAACGATTCCGGCTCCTAATAGCAGAACGCGCGGATGGTTAATGGTAGGGTGTGGCAGATGATCGAGGTTAGGCAGCTTCATGCTCCAGATTTGGGGAAATAAGTAGGGGAGCATGAGCAAAATAGTGGCGATCGCTACGACACCTCCTAAACTTAGGCGCTGTAGATAATCGACAAAGCTAATGTTGATGGCATCACCCACAATGTAGGTTGCCGGATCGCCCACCAGGGTCAATAGCCCCGCACTGTTAGCGACAAACACCATCAGGATCAGCAACGGCACAAAGTTCACGCCAATTTCTTGTGCCATCGGAGGAATGAGCGGAGCTAGCAGCATGACGGTAGTGGCGTTGGGCAAAATAGCACAAATGGGCGTAGTAATTGCCACAATTCCTAGCAACAAACGCTTGCCTTCTCCTTTAGCCAACAAAACAATTTGCGTCGCTAAATATTCAAAAACTTGGGTGGGTTGAAAAGCACGGACTAGCACCATTACGCCAAAAAATAGCGCGATCGTGCCATAACTATTGCCGATGTAGCCGATCGCTTCTTCCAGGGTCATCACGTGAGTGAACACCAAAAACAATGCCCCTAAGAAAGCGGCAATGGTGAGATGAACCCATTCAGTCATCACTAAAACGATGACGCACAAAAATGTTGCGGCTGCAATAACTGCTTGCCAATTTTCCAAGGCAGTGTCCCCTCATTGTCATTAAAGAAAATCCGTCTACTGATCACCGTCGGGTAGGCAGCGCATACTCTATGGTGATAAGAGATATTTACAGGAACTTACGATCAGCCTTCACACCGTGCTCTATTCAACGGTTCTATTAGGTTGAGTGCTTCTATTGGGGAATATAGTAGCATCTGCTCTGTCATGAAATCAATTATCTAAGTGAAGGCGAGTAGGGCGATCGCACACGAAAGTACATATCTCAACAACTCCAACTATTGGCAGTTTGTTGAGAAACTTCTCATCAATAGGTGCTCATTGAGAATACTTTTTCCTCACTTTAGTGTTACCTGAGCTTAGATCTAGCTAGGTATAGCATATTAAGAAACGTGTGCGTTCGCCCTAGTGAAGGCGAGGTGACAACTGGATGAACTGGCTCAGATTTCTCGATCGCCCTATACAGGAGTGCGCCTTAGAGATTTCTAGTTATTGAGATTAAGTTTCAATAGTGTTGACATCAAGTCTCAATAGCGATATAGTTTATCCATAAAGTGTTCTCCTCTCAAAGGCTTATGTGGGGCTTGCCGAAAGGCTGGCTCCCATTTTTTTGCCTGCCTACTCCCTATACACTGATAGGTGTCTTGTATTTTCTTAGCGCCATGACAGTTGTTTCTCGTCCCTCTTCTACTGCACCGTTAAAATCTCAGATCTATGATGTGATTGTTATTGGGTCAGGCATTGGTGGACTTGTGACGGCAACCCAACTCGCAGCAAAGGGTGCCCATGTGTTGGTTTTAGAGCGCTACTTAATTCCGGGCGGCAGTGCTGGATATTTTGAGCGCGAGGGCTATCGTTTTGATGTGGGCGCTTCGATGATTTTTGGCTTTGGCGATCGCGGCACCACCAATCTCCTTACCCGTGCCCTAGAAGCAGTTCACGTCAATATTGAAACCATCCCCGACCCTGTACAAATTCACTACCATTTACCGCAAAATTTAGAGCTGAAGGTTCACCGAGATTATGAGAAATTTTTGCAAGAGCTAAGCCATCATTTTCCCCATGAGCAAGAAGGAATTCGGCAGTTTTATGACGAATGCTGGAAGGTGTTTAATTGCCTGAATGTAATGGAACTGCTGTCGTTGGAAGAACTGGGCTATTTGACGCGCATCTTTTTTCAGCGTCCTGCCGCCTGTCTGGGGTTGGTCAAATATTTGCCTCAAAACGCTGGAGATATTGCCCGACGCTTTATTAAAGACCCCAACCTCCTGAAATTTATTGACATGGAATGCTACTGCTGGTCGGTCGTGCCAGCCGATCGCACACCGATGATTAATGCAGGAATGGTGTTTAGCGATCGCCATTATGGGGGCATTAACTATCCCAAAGGCGGCGTTGGACAAATTGCCCAGAAGCTTGTAGAGGGGCTAGAAAAAGCAGGCAGTCACATTCAATACAAAGCCAGAGTGACCCATATTATCCGGGAACAAGGGAAAGCGATCGGGGTGAAGTTGGCTTCTGGGCAAGAGTATCGCGCGCGACGAATTGTCTCTAATGCGACCCGCTGGGATACCTTTGAAAAGCTCATACCCAAATCTGAAATGCCCATGGCGGAGCAGAAATGGCAGCAGCGGTACCAAAAATCGCCTAGTTTCTTCAGTTTGCATTTAGGCGTTAAAGCTGAAGTGTTGCCGCCAGGAACTGAGTGTCACCACATTTTGTTAGAAGATTGGTCAAAGTTAGAGGCAGCACTAGGCACGCTTTTCGTGTCTATTCCTACTTTGCTTGATTCTGATCTTGCGCCGCCAGGTCACCATATTATTCACGCCTTCACTCCGGATTGGATAGAACATTGGCAGAATTTATCACCCACCGATTATAAAGCCAAAAAAGAAACCATAGCTCAGCAAATCATCGATCGCCTCGAAAAAATATTTCCTGGTTTATCTGCTGGAATAGACTACCAGGAAGCAGGTACACCTCGCACTCACAGGCGATTTCTAGGGCGGGATGACGGCACGTATGGTCCTATTCCTTCTCGCAAGCTGTGGGGATTGTTAGGAATGCCGTTCAACCGTACCTCAATTCCAGGGCTGTACTGTGTTGGAGATAGCACCTTTCCAGGACAAGGTTTAAATGCGGTAGCATTTTCAGGATTTGCTTGCGCTCACCGGGTTGCAGTGGATCTAGGTCTATGAAAAAAATCATTATTGACTGTGACCCAGGCGTTGATGATGCGATCGCTCTTCTATTAGCCTTTGCATCCCCTGAGTTAGAAATTTTGGGTATCGTTACTGTTGCTGGTAATGTTTCATTACCGTTCACTGAACAAAATGCTCGAAAAATTTGCGAGTTAGCTAAACGCAATGATATCAAGGTCTACGCAGGTTGCCCTCGCCCGATTCTGCGATCGCTAGAAACTGCTCGACACGTCCACGGTGAGACAGGATTGCAAGGCGTAGAATTGCCAGAACCACAGATGCCTCTGCAATCTCAGCATGGCATAGAGTTTTTGATTGAAACTTTGCTGCAAGCTTCACAGCCCATTACGCTGGCAACGTTAGGCCCTTTAACAAATTTAGCGATCGCCCTCATTCAAGCGCCACAAATCATCCCTAAAATTCAAGAAGTTGTTCTTATGGGCGGCTCCACTAGCCAAGGAAACGTGACTGCCTCAGCAGAGTTTAACTTGTATGTTGATCCTCATGCCGCCCATATTGTCTTCACCAGCGGCTTACCGCTAACCATGATTGGGTTAAATGTAACTCACAAAGTGCTGACCACTCCTGAACGATTGCAGCAGATTCGGGCGATCGCCACTCCTGTGAGCGCTGCTGCTGCCGCAATGTTGGCTCATTATGGCGCTTACGATATTGAAAAATATGGAATGCTAGGAAGTCCGCTCCATGACCCTTGCGTGATTGCTTATTTAGTCCAACCAGAATTATTTGAAGGGCGCAATTTGCACGTTGCGATCGAAATAACGAGCGAATTAACGATGGGGCGATCGATTGTAGATTTGTGGCGATCGGGGCAACAAGCGCCCAATGCTCATGTTATTCAACAGGCAAATGATGAAGGATTCTACAGCCTACTCATTCAGCGATTGTCAGAATTATAAGCAACTGTCGAGATTATATGGCTGCCAGGATTATACGGCTGTCAAGATTACAGTAGAGGAAAGCAAATGAATGATAACTTTCAACAACTGGCTGCACTGTATAAAAATACATTACTCAATAACGTCATTCCCTTTTGGGAAAAACACTCTGTTGACTGGGAGCAAGGTGGATACTTTACTTGTCTCGATCGCCAAGGCAAAGTCTACGACACCGATAAATTTATCTGGTTACAAAATCGCCAAGTCTGGATTTTTTCCATGCTTTATAACCAAGTAGAAGCGAGAGAAGACTGGCTAAAAATTGCTGAAAATGGCGCTCATTTTTTGGCTAAAAATGGACGAGATGGAGAAGGTAATTGGTATTTTTCTTTGACCCGCGAGGGTGAGCCGCTGGTGCAGCCCTACAACATTTTCTCTGACTGCTTTGCGGCGATGGCATTTAGCAAGTATGCCATTGCTTCTGGCGAAGATTGGGCTAAAGAGGTTGCATTACAGGCTTACCGCAATGTTTTACGTCGTAAAGACAACCCCAAGGGCACCTATAACAAAGCTTATCCAGGTACGCGCCCTGTGAAGTCTTTGGCGGTGCCAATGATTTTAGCAAACTTATCTTTAGAAATGGATTGGTTATTACCTCCCGAACAGTTAGCACAAATTCTAGATGCCACCGTTCGAGAAGTAATGAATGATTTCTTGGATCAAGAGCGGAAATTGATGTATGAAAACGTGTCCCTTGATGGTTCTCATCTAGATTCTTTTGAAGGACGACTAATTAATCCGGGGCATGGTATTGAAGCCATGTGGTTTATTATGGATATTGCCGATCGTCAACATGATACCCAAACCATTAACCAAGCTGTTGATGTAGTGATAAATACCTTAAACTTTGCGTGGGATCAGAAACATGGTGGATTGTATTACTTTATGGATGCAGAAGGGCATCCGCCGCAGCAGTTAGAGTGGGATCAGAAACTGTGGTGGGTGCATTTAGAATCTTTGGTAGCATTGGCGATCGGGCTTCGTTTGACCAGACGAGCGGACTGCTGGGAATGGTATCAAAAAATGCACGAATACACCTGGTCGCACTTTGCAGATACCGAACAGGATGAATGGTTTGGCTATTTAAATCGTCAAGGAGAGGTTTTATTAAATCTTAAGGGAGGAAAATGGAAGGGATGTTTTCATGTGCCACGGGCGCTTTATCTGTGCTGGCAGCAATTTGAGGCAATTTCTGGCAGATAGCCTTGGTTTTGCGGGAACGCTAAGGAAGAAAATTTTGCAGGCATCCCTTGAGTCTTCTTCGCCCTCCTATGAATGTTCGTCCTGGTTTACCTTTGCGCGCGGTCGTCATCCTCCCGTTTGTGCTGCAAATTTTAACGGCGGTGGGTTTGGTTGGCTACCTTTCTTTTCGCAATGGGCAACGTGCTGTGAATGATCTCTCTACTCAACTTCGGAGTGAAGTAGCCGATCGCATTCATTTGTACATCAGCAACTTTGTGGCTTTACCGCCGCGCATTAACAAAACTAGCGAAGAAGTGATTCGGCGAAATTTTCTTACCCTAAAATCGCTCAACCAAGTAGAGCAGTATATTGCCCTGCAAATGAGGCTACATCCTACAGTGAGCTATATTGCGTACGGCAACAGTGAGGGCAAACTGCGGGGCGGCGAACGAAAATCAGATGGAGCGTTAACGCTTGATCATTCTGATGATATTACCAAGGCAGATTATCGAACCTATCAAACAGATGCAGATGGCGATCGCACTCAGCTTTTAGAAACCCTTCCTGAGAAATATGATGCCCGACAGCGCCCTTGGTACAAAGCCGCCGCTAACGCAGGTAAGCCCATTTGGGGCAATACTTATTTGTGGGTCAATACACAGGAGCTAAGTATTCCTGCGGTGCATCCTATCTACAGCCCAGATGGAAAGCTACAGGGAGTTTTTAGTACAGAATTTTTGCTCTCTAATGTCAGTAAGTTTCTACAGAAATTGAAAATTGCTAAGTCTGGTAAAACATTTGTAATTGAGCGCTCCGGATTATTAATTGCAAGTTCCATCTCCGAGAAACCCTTTCGATTGGCTTTTAACGGCAAAACCCAAGAGCGTCTCAATGTTTACGATAGCAAGGATGCACTGACTCATGCCATTGCTAAGTACCTACTGAATAGGTTTGGCAATTACCGAAATATTCGAGAACGCCAGCAACTCGAATTTGACTTTAATGGTGATCGACAACTCATGCAAATTCAGCCTTTTTCAGATGGAAAAGGCTTAGATTGGCTCATTGTAGTGGTTATTCCAGAAGCCGACTTCATGGAACAGATTTATGAAAACACTCGCTCAACCCTTTGGCTATGTTTAGCGGCAGCTACTATTGCGACGGTATCGGGCATTTATACCTCGCGTTGGATTACCCAACCCATTTTGCAGTTGAGCCATGCTAGTCGAGCCATTGCAGAAGGTGACTTAGAACAGAAAGTAATGATGACTCGTACTGATGAATTAGGAGTATTAGCTCAATCGTTTAACCAAATGGCAGTTCAACTAAAGATATCATTTGAAGTACTAGAAGTTCGAGTTGAGGAACGCACGGCGGAACTGAATGAGCAACGTCAAGAAACCGAGCGTTTACTGCTCAGGCTCTTACCCGCATCCATTGCCGATCGCCTCAAACGCAGTTCTGAAATCATTGCTGACAGCTATACCGAAGTAACGGTTCTCTTTGCCGATTTAGTAGACTTTACAGCCTATGCTCATCAAACCTCTGCCAATGATACAGTTGGCTTGCTCAACCAAATCTTTTCAATATTTGACCAACTTGCCGAAGAATATCAGCTCGAAAAAATTAAAACTATCGGGGATGGTTATATGATCGCCGGAGGATTGCCTATCCCCAAAGCCAATCATGCCGAAGCCGTGGCAGAAATGGCGATCGCTATGCAACGCGCGGTTGCTCAGTTTCGTCAACCTTCTGGAGAACCTTTTCAGCTTCGTGTCGGCATCCATACAGGCGCTGTTATCGCGGGAGTCATTGGCAAGAAAAAGTTTACCTATGATCTTTGGGGCGATACAGTAAATCTTGCGAGCCGTATGGAATCACGAGGATTGCCTGGAAAAATTCAAGTTTCGCCTGCCACCTATCAGCGATTACAGACTCAGTATTCTTTAGAGGAGCGAGGCATCATTGAAGTCAAGGGTTTTGGTGCGATGCAGACTTATTGGTTAAACGCTAACCTAACAAATGGCGATCTCAAGCACAAACTTTGATCCTTCTCAGAAGCGTTCCTTGTCCTGTTACAAAATAGGTTTTATATTTAGGATTACTAAAACATAAAAAATATAACGCAGTTTTACATGACACACTTCTTTCAATTTGAAGCCGATTTTGTAGATTCTCTTCGCTGTATTCCCATGCAGGTTAGGTTGAAGCTAGACACTTGCGGCGTTAAGCTTAAGCTCTCTCATTGGAACCCGCTAACGCCCACCGAGCGGCAAGCTCTAGTTGATGCACCCTGCACAACCGCAGTAGCGCAGGATTATCGATCGCTGATCCATCGCATTGTTCAAGCCCATACGCTCGAGCTTCCGGCTGATTTGCCCATCGACAGTCACCCGGCATGGCTAGACGAGACAGTTATTCCTGAGAGTGTGATGGAGAAAACCGAAGGGGCGATCGCCTTGCCTCAATGGGTAGCCTTAACCCCGTTACAACGCTTTGCCTTAATTAAGCTCAGCCGTTCCCAGCACGAGAATAAGAACTTTCTGCCTGCTCTTCAAGAATTTGGCTTACGGTAGATCGATTTTAGAGAAGCGAGGGACAAGCAAATATTCTTAGCAAGTTGTGCCACTTGTCTGTAGGAGGTCTAAAATCAAGTTGCTCATTCTATTGCAGCCATTTTTATGGATTTGATCATCCTGGTTGTTTATATCATTTGCATGACCTATATCATTGCTCAGGCAATCTTTTCTTTGGATAACCAAACGAAATTTGTGGCTGAAGCAAAGTTTTTTGAGGCGCAGCTTGAGGAAAAAAAACTAGGTGACAAGCCGCTCAAAGATTTAGTGAGCGTGGGCTTTAAGTTTGAGTTTCGCTACAAATCTAATAATCAGCCCAAAACACTGATTATGACCATCGAGAATAAATCGCCAGATCACTATATTTATGTGGATTGGGATAGTAGTTCGATTACAACCTATGATCCTAATTTTTCGCGGCGCGTTATTCGGGTTGCCCCCGACAAGCGAATTACTGATCTTGATCTGCCCCAAGTCCCTAGCGCTATTCCACCCAAACTCAAGCTAGCGACTATCATTACAGCAGAAGATGTATTTAAGCTCAGTGCTGATGGTAATACGCTCGAACTTAAAAACGATCTCATTGATCTAGAGAAGTTGAATGCAGTCTCAAAGATTCTAAGAACACCCCAATACATTAAAGATATTAACTTTAATTTTAAGGAGCGTCGTAAGCCCATTGAGTTTTACCTACGTCTTATGCTGCGAATGACGAATGTGCTGCACGAAGACGGAAACGATCGCTTTCAGCAAGTAGCTCCCACCTATGGCAGAGAAGTTTTTCAGACAATGGTGGTCTATAAGTTCACAGTATCTAAAATGTTCTGGGTGGATCAGATTCCCTGGAACCCTCAGAAATAGATAGACCTTACATCCATTAAAGTTTGCGTTCACCTCGATTCCTAGGGTCTATTAAGGTGCTTTTTAATTTTCAAGGGGCGAGGATTTACTGAACTGCGATCGCCCATCTCCACGCTGCTGCTGATGGACAATTTGCGATCGACGCAAAATTTCGATCTGCTTTACCTTAATGATTCTCAATCAATCGCCTCATTAACCGGAAAGCGATCGATCAACTGAATGGCTCGATTTGCATTTTGCTTCAACCCCTGAGGCAAATGCGGCACATGAGGAATCTGCGACAGAAAATCAACGGTGCGACGAAGAATTCGTACCACATCGCCTTCATCCAAACTGGTATGTTCACAAAGCTCTTGCCACTCCACGCCCAGCGCCCATTGTTCAACTAAACCCAACCAGTCGGCTTCCAACCAAATCGGTAAGGCAATTTGGTAGCGGCGCTGCATTTTGAATAGCTCCCGTCGGGTGCCGCGTAGTCCAGCTAGCGCTGCTTCAGTTTCGGGAGAGGGAGCATAGCGCGTCCAAATGTCGGGACGAGAGACTTCGGTGACGAGGGCAGCGCAGGCAGTAGCCAAATGATGCGGGTCGAGGTTATCGAATTCGCCAGACGCGAGGGCAAGCCCTAGCCACAGTTCGTTGTCGCCTCGGATGGCAGCGGCAATTTGCCCAAGGTCAGTGGGAATCACACCGTTGAGACCATTGAAGTGTTGAAGGATGGTCATGAGGCTGAGGAACTCTTGCCAGTAGCGCTGGGAGTATTGATCGAGCTTGGCTTGGCGATCGGCAATTTCAGCTTGGAGCTTAGTCATGCGCTTGTAACGCTTTATAAAAAAGCTAGGGTCACCTAATTGTCGCAGCGGGTGGGCTTGAATTTGTGCTTCTACAGCATCGGTACGGGCTTGTTGTGCCTTAACTTCGGGGACAAGATCGAGAATAAGCGGCACTTGCGGAATCTGCTGGGCGATCGCCTTCGTGGTTTCATCACCTTTGCGCACAGAGCCAGGTCGCAGAGATAACTCATTGGGGGGCATTAAATCATCGGCTTGGACAATGCGAGGAAACTCGGCGTGCAAACCAACGACATCACTAAGGGTAATGACATACCAACGGTTGTCTTGACCTAAACAAGCCAGGTGAGGAAACTTCCCTGAGCCTTGAGTTTTAGCGATTAGAACTGAGGGTAAAGGAACGGCAACCGGAACATTTTTACCCTTGAGGCTAAGAATGGTTCCAGCAACGGCAAAGGATAAAGAAGTGACAAGATTTTGAGTTTGATCATCGAACGCTTGCTGCTGCAAAGTTTTTAATAGGCGACGCTCTTCTTTAAGCCGTTCGTTTAGCTTCTCGTACTGAGCTAAAAGCTTCGGATCGATCGCGTCGATTTGGTTTTGTTGCTGATTAAGTTCGGCGGTCAGATCGGCGATCGCCTGTTGTTGCGGTCGTAAAACCAGAGTAGAGAGGTAATGTCCAAAGCTGCGCTCAATTAGTTCATGGGCTTCTTCTAACGTATGGGTTTGTAGCAAGTTCAACACCATGCCATAGCTGGGTGTAAATTGGCTGACTAAGGGATCGGCTTTGGAGGTTGCTAAATACGCCGCTTCAGATGCGCCTTCAAAAGGCGTTTGTACAGTGACGACATAGCCAATTTTATCCATGCCGCGTCGTCCAGCGCGTCCTGCCATTTGCAAGAATTCGGAGGCATTCAGCAGACGGTGCCCCAGATCGGTGCGTTTCGACAAACTAGAAATGACGGTTGTTCGGGCAGGCATATTAATACCTGCTGCTAAGGTTTCGGTGGCAAAGACAACCTTGATTAGTCCTTGCTGAAATAGTTCTTCAATCAGCCCTTTCCAAGCAGGTAAAACTCCGGCATGGTGAGATGCAATACCACGATAGAGTGCCTCTACATGACCATTCCGAGCAGCTTCAGGGTTGCGTTCCAAAAATGCGTCGATTTGAGTTCTCAAAGTTTTAGCTTCGGCATCATTGACCAAGGAAAAGCTATTTAGTTCGGTGACTGCCTTATCGCAGTTTTTGCGGCTAAAAATAAAATAGATGGCGGGCAGCATATCCCGTTGCTGGAGTTGGCTAACCACATAGCCCAAGCTGGGTGCCTCGTTGCGTCCGCGCTGTCTACCGCCTTTGGGCTTGAGGCGAATATTAATGCCCTTGCCTTCGGGGTTAAGCAGGGGAAAGAGTCCTTTAGGGCTGCAAAAGCTCATTTCTAGCGGCACGGGGCGGAAGTCGGAGTAGACTAGTTCGGCTGAGCCATGGACTTTGTTAATCCAGTCGGTGAGTTGGTCACTGTTGGCAATGGTGGCGGAAAGTGCCACGAGTTGAATGTTATGGGGCGCGTAAATGATTGACTCTTCCCAGACGGTACCGCGCTGGCGATCGTTCATGTAGTGGCATTCATCTAGCACAACGGCTTCTACGTTGGTCATGGAGGTGCCAACTTGCCCGATTGGGGTGCCGTAGAGCATGTTGCGGAAAATTTCGGTCGTCATGACTAAGATCGGCGCTTCTCGGTTGTGCGACATATCACCCGTGAGCAGCCCGACTTGATCGTCGCCAAAGCGATCGCGGAAATCTCTTAGCTTTTGGTTAGAGAGCGCTTTTAGGGGCGTGGTATATAAAACCCGCTTGCCCCGCGACAGCGCTCGATAGATGGCATACTCACCAATGAGGGTTTTTCCAGAGCCTGTGGGGGCACACACCACGACGGAGCGATCGGCATCTAAGGCGGCGATCGCTTGTCGCTGGAAGTCATCCAACTCAAAGGGGAACAGGGTATCGAGGTCGAGGGGTGGGGTGGAATTACTCACAAATCAGGGGCTACCGTAGTTTCGAGGATTGAGTGGAGATGAAATATTCCCCATTCATCCTTAAATAATAAGTCCAGATTCAGGAAGATTACACAAAGGTGAACGTTCAATTAAAACACAGGTACTTTAAGCGTCTTTATCTGCGTCTTGAACCAATGCTATTTTTGCGGCTTGAGTCGTTTCTCGAACCGTAGCGAGATCAGGAAATGGCAACGAATAATTCATTTTTAGCCAAAGCAAATATTCAATGTTGCCTGCTGGGCCTAATAAGGGCGACCAGGTTAAGCCACAATAGCCCCAGCCTAGCTCCTGAGCCGATCGCAGAACTTGGGCGATCGCTTCTGCTTGCACGTTAACATCGCGTACTACGCCTTTTTTGCCTATTTTTTCGCGCCCCACTTCAAACTGAGGTTTCACCAGCAGCAACACCTCGCGCGGTGCCTGCAAGAGTTGCCATAGGGCAGGTAGCACTTTGGTTAACGAAATAAACGACACATCTGCCACGCCCAAGTCAGGGTAAGGCTGATTGGGCTGATATAACTCTTCAGGTTTGAGATGGCGCAGGTTAGTCCGTTCGCGCAGCACGACTCGTTCATCTTGGCGGATGCCCCAGGCGACTTGCCCATAGCCTACATCAATGCCATAGACCTGTTTGGCTCCGGCTTGCAGCAGACAATCTGTAAAGCCTCCTGTAGAAATGCCGCCATCCAGACAAATGCGATCGCTCACTTCAATCTCAAAGGTCGCTAAGGCTTTGGCTAACTTTTCGCCGCCCCTAGAAACAAAGGGCGATCGGGCTTTTACTTCGATGATCGCTGCCGTATCTACTGCCGTCCCTGCTTTATCAACAACTTGTTGGTTGACTTTAACTTCGCCAGCCTGAATCAGACGCTGCGCCCGTTGGCGAGAATCGCAAAGGTTCAGTTCGACGAGTAATGTATCAAGGCGTTGTTTGGTCAAGGGTGCAACTCTGTAGGGTCAATGCCTGCGGCTCTGAGGCGATCGAGAAGGGCTTGCGATCGCGAGCGTTCTTGCTCAAGCTCATTGATTAGCTGTTCTGCTCGCTGCTTCGATTGCTCTGCCTCAAGCTTTGATTGCTCCGCTTCAAGCTTTGATTGCTCCGCTTCAAGCTTTGATTGCTCCGCTTGTTGTGCAATTTCGGTGTAGCTCAAAAAGCGATCGCCATTAGGACGAAAAATTTGCAGTTCCTCTCCCGATAAATCAAAGCGAACCCCTGAACGAGGACTAACCCAATTTTCTAGGGACTCAATATTTTCTAAGTATCCTTCGGTTCTGATCCAACCTTCCAAACCGTTTGTATCAGGGTCGTAGAGATAATACTCTTCTACGCCGTGGCGTTCGTAGAACAGTAGCTTTTTCTCCATCTCGGTTTTTCGGTTACCTGGAGACAAAATCTCAAAGACGATTTGGGGCGGAATGTTCGCTTCCTTCCATTGTTGATACGAGCCACGATCGCCTTTAGGTCTACCAAAAGCCACCAAAATATCAGGAGCGGTGCGAATTTTGTTGTTTCCTTCCACCGGATACCACAGCAAATCTCCAGCCACAAAAACGTTTGGATCATCAGCATAGAGCCATTCAAAATTTTGCTGAACGACAACAATCCAACGGAACTGCTTGGTATTGTCTGACATGGGCTGTCCGTCGCTGTCGGGATAGGTAACAGTTGTGGGTTGGAGTTGAGAAACCATAATTCAGAACTTCCGTGACTGATTTCTGTGACTACTGCGATTTTAACCTCGAAATGTCCCTGCATGGAACATAACCTTTGGCAAGCAATGGGATGGAGCAACAGTAGAATTGGCGCGCATAGCATAGTTCGCTTCCTTCCAGGTAAATTACCCAGCCTCTAATACTTTTGTTAGTCAAGCAGGGTGGCACCCACAAAAGCGATCGCCCGCGCAGTTGTTTCATTGAGGTTGATCATAAAAGCGCTAAGCCAGTGACTGACTCAGCGCCTTCTATGAACTACGCGATGGAGGAATCGTAGCAATTCATCTTAAAACTTCAAGAGCGGACTAATGAAATCAGAGTTTTATTTCTACAATGCTCCTAAGCCTCCTCAAGTTCTGCCATTTCGCCTTGAACTTCTGCGCTCGGATTTTGCGGCAACAACCAACTTAAGAGAATAGCCGTTAAACCACCCGTTGATGTAGCAGAAGAAAACATATTTTTGATAATAGCAGGCTGGTTCGTGAACAGTTCTGGAACAAACACAACTCCTAATCCCAACGCCAACGACACGGCAATAATAATTGTTGCCCGGCGATCGAGATTCTCAGAAGCAATAATCTTTACACCCGCAACAGCGATAGAACCAAACATCACTGTAGTTGCTCCTCCGAGAACGGGTTGGGGAATCGATTGAAACGCACCACCCACAATTGGTAACAAACCTAGCAACACCAAAATTCCCGATACAAAAAAGCCAACGTATCGGCTCCCTACCCCCGTCATCTGGATCACGCCTGTATTCTGGCTAAAGGTTGTGATGGGGAACGTGTTGAGTAACGCTGCCAGAGAGGAATTTAGACCATCTGCTAACACGCCCGCTTTAATACGACGAAAGTAAACAGGGCCTGTAATCGGTTCCCTAGAAACCATGGAGGTCGCTGTCATATCACCCACCGATTCAATGGCGGTGAGGGGATAGAGAATTAGGAAGGGAATCAAGGCTGCAATATCAAAGCTCATGCCAAAACGGAATGGCACAGGCAGGCTAAGAATAGGTAGTTGTGTAAAAGTGCTGAAGTCTATTAGTCCAAGGAAAATTGAAGCAATGTATCCGACCAGTAAGCCTATGGCGATCGCTCCCATTCGCACATACTGGTTTTTGGCAAGAGTGAGAACAATCACAATCAGAAATACGCTCGTTCCTAAAGCCATATTCTGAGCATTCGCAAAGGTATTATTCTGCAATGCTGCGGTTCCACCCGCCATGCTGGTAATCCCAGTCTTCAGCAAGCTCAATCCAATCAGCATTACCAGCGTTCCTGATACGATCGGTGTCACAATTTTACTTAGCAGATGCAAGAACCGACTCAGCAGAACATTGGCAAATGCTCCAAAGAAGCAAACGCCAAAAATCAGTGCTAGCGCCTGTTCTGGAGTTCTTCCGCCCTGAATAGCAGTTGCTCCTACGCCCAAAATTGCCCCTAAAAAGGCAAAGCTGGTTCCCTGCAAGCTGAGTAACCCCGAACCCACAGGACCAAATGTTTTGCACTGCACAAAGGTACACACGCCAGAGGCAAACAACGACATGCTAATCAGAAAACTGGTAGTGGCTGGAGCAACTCCCAGGCTGGTGCAAATAATTAAGGGCGGGGTGACAATACCAACAAACGCCGCCAAGACATGTTGAATACCCACAAAAATTGACTCAATCAAAGGCGGACGATCGTACAGTCCATAGATTAATTCTGAATCTGGACTTTTGAGGTCTGCCGATAGCTCTGGATAGCCCTGAGCTTCTGGTAACGGGTTGTTGTCTGAAGATTCCACTTCTTGATGTTGCACCATGAGCTTGCGATCGCCTCCCGTTTTACTGATCTGTTAGTATCTACAGTCCAATCTTTGAATAAACCAAAGTATATTCAGAATGTATTATAGGTACGTCATATTATCTAAAAGAGTGTCTTAAAGTACACAGTTTTAGATAGATATTAAACATGCTCAAAGAGTTTGAAATGGTTACTGTACAAAGAAAACAAGCGGATGAAGGAATTTTGTCCTCTCTTAGAGGATGTTTGAAAAGTTATGGCAAGTCAGATTTTACGCCAATCGCCTCACCATAATCCGGATCATCGCCAGATAGATCAGAGTCTCTGAGGTCTGCGGAAGGTGTTCATAATCTTTGTTCA